>NZ_JBTSWJ010000001.1:0-75236 GCF_054612375.1 Alsobacter sp. R-9
CGGCGCCTGCCGCGCCGCCGATGCCCGCGGTTGCGTCGCCGGGTCCTGCCGCACCCGCGCCACAGCCTCCCGCCGTTGCCGCCCGGCCGCCTGCAGCGGCCCCGGCACCGGCTGTCTCGGCCCCCGCTCCGGCTCCGGCCGCTCCGGTTCCGGCCGTCGCGGCGCGTCCGCCTGCATCTGCACCTGCGCCCGCTGCTCCCGCGCCGGCCGCGGCTCCGGTCCCGCCGCCCGTGGTGGCCACCCCTGCACCGGCACCGGCAGCGCCTGCACCTGCGCCAGCCGTCGCCGCCAAGCCCCCCGCGCCGGCCGCTGCGCCCGTGCCGCCGCCGGCAGTGGCGGCGACCCCGGCTCCGGCCGCTCCGGCTCCTTCGCCGGCAGTCGCGGCCAAGCCTCCGGTCGCGGCGCCGGTTCCAGCGCCGGCCGTCGCAGCCCGGCCGGCTGCCCCGACCGCGACGCAAGTGCCTGCTCCTGCGGCGGCTCCGACCGCGACGGCGGCCGCACGGCCGCCGCGTGCGCCGTCGGCGATGCCGGTCGCCGACGCGAACGTGGTCAAGCCGATCCGCGTGCCGCGTGCCAACGTGATGGACACGCGCGGCATCTGCGCCACCCCGACCTGCATGTAGCGGGGGCCTCCCGGGCGTGACCGGCGGGCCGCGGTGGTCCATGATCGGCCGCGGGGCGCGGGCATGAATCGGTCGTGACACGGGCTGGACGAGACGGACGGGACCGGCCGCGCCGGAGGGGCTCCGACCGCCGATGACCACGCGCCCGGGAGTGCCCGGTCCGGCCACCGTCGTGTGGCTGCTCGGGCTGACGCAGATCGTCGGCTACGGCTCGCTGTACTACGCCTTCGGAATCCTGGCGGCGGACATCGCGGCCGACCTCGGCTGGCCCGTGTCGTGGGTGTTCGGCGCGTTCTCGCTGACGCTGCTCGCCGGTGGCCTTGTCGCGCCGCGAGCCGGGCGCCTGATCGACCGGCACGGTGCGCCGGTGGTCATGGCGGCCGGCTCGACCTTCGCGGCGGCGGCGATGGTGGCGCTGGCGCTGGCCCCCGGGCCGGTCGGCTTCGTCCTCGGGCTCGCCGCCGTTCAGGTCTCGACGACCTTCGTCACCTATGACGCGGCCTTCGCGTGCATCGTGCAGGTGGCGGGACTCTCCGCCAGCCGGCGGATCGTGCACCTGACGCTCATCGCGGGCTTCGCCTCCACCCTGTTCTGGCCGCTGACGGCGTGGCTGCACGGCTTCGCCGACTGGCGGACCATCGTGATGGGCTACGCCGTGCTCAACCTCGTCGTCTGCCTGCCGGCGCATGCGTGGCTGCGCCGCGCGGTGACGCACGCCCAACCTGCCGCAGTGCAGGGCGTCGGATCGCCGGGCGCCGCCCGGGCGCCCGCGCCCTTGCCGAAGGCGCTGCAGCGGCGGGCGATGGTCGCTGTCGCCGTGGGCTTCGCGCTCGGCGGATTCGTGCTGTCGGCCATCCTCGCGCAGATGGTTCCGCTGCTCTCCGCCATGAATCTCGGCGATGCGTCGGTCGCGGTGTCGATGCTGTTCGGCCCGTCGCAGGTGCTGGTGCGGTTCGCCAACATGCGCTTTGCCGACGACCGGCATCCGGTGGTGCCGACCCTTGTGTCGGCGGCGCTGCTGCCGGTGGCGGTGTTGATCCTGGCGGGTGGCGGGGCCAGCGTCGCCGCGGCCTGCGTCTTCGCAGTGGTGCTGGGGGCCGGGTCGGGGCTGAAGAGCATCGTGCAGGGGACGCTGCCGCTGGCGCTGTTCGGGCGGGCTGCCTATGGCGAGCGGCTGGGGCGCATCGCCTCGGTGCGCCTCGTGCTCTCGGCGCTGGCGCCGTTCGTGCTGGCCGCGATGCTGGAGACGACCGGGCCGGTGGCGGCGCTCATCGGGCTCGCGATCGTCGGCGTCGGGGGCACGCTCGCCTTCGTGTGGGTGGTCCTCGCCTTGCGCAGCGTGCCGTCAGAGGGCGGCGAGGGCTGAGCCGGCGGCCGCGCAGAGGGCCACGACCATCCACGGCGGCACCTTCCACGGGCCGAGGAGGAGGAAGGCGACGGCCGCGAGCCCAACGTCGGCAGGGCCGTGGATCGCGGTGGTCCAGACGGGGTCGTAGAGCGCCGCCATCAGGAGGCCGACGACGCCGGCATTGATGCCGGCGAGCGCCGACCGGGCGGCGGGGGCGCGTCGCAGGCGCTCCCAGAAGGGCAGTGCGCCGATGACCAGCAGGAACGACGGCAGGAAGACGGCCAGCAGCGCCACGAGTCCGCCGCGCCAGCCGTTCGGCTCCGGGCCCATGGCGGCGCCGAGGTAGGCGGAGAAGGTGAAGAGGGGGCCCGGCACCGCCTGCGTCGCGCCATAGCCGGCCATGAACACGTGCTGCGAGACCCAGCCCGGCGGCACGACGGCGGCCTCCAGCAGAGGCAGCACGACGTGGCCGCCACCGAACACGAGCGATCCGGCGCGGTAGAACACGTCGACGAGGCGCAGCGCCTGCGACGGCACGGCGGCGGCGAGCAGCGGCAGGGCGACGAGCAGCACGGCGAAGACTGCCAGGGCGACGGCCCCGGCCCGGCGCGAAACGACGAGGGGCAGGGCCACCGTCTGCTCGGCGGCCTGGCCCGGCAGGACGAGGCGCCCGGCGAGGCCTGCCAGCAGGATTGCCCCGACCTGGCCCGCGGCGGTGGGGACTGCGAGGACGAGGACGGCGGCGAGGACGGCGATGGTCGCGCGCTCGCGGTCCGGCGCGAGGGTGCGGACCATGCCGAGCACGGCCTGCGCCACGACGGCGACGGCGGCGATCCTCAGCCCGTTCAGCCAGCCTGCTCCGGCCGGGTCGCCGACGGCGGCGACGCCGTAGGCGAACAGGACGAGCGCCACGGCCGAGGGCAGGGTGAAGCCGACCCACGCGGCCAGCGCACCGGCGTAACCCGCGCGCGACAGGCCGATGGCGATGCCGACCTGGCTCGACGCCGGACCGGGGAGGAACTGGCAGAGGGCGACGAGGTCGGCGTAGGTCCGGTCATCCAGCCAGCGGCGACGCGCCACGTATTCCTCGCGGAAGTAGCCGAGATGGGCCACCGGGCCGCCGAACGACGTCAGTCCGAGGCGCAGCGCGACGGCGAGGACCTCCGGCCAGCGGGCGGGGCCCGCTGTTGGTGCCGTCCGGGAGATTGGTGCGTCCTCGGCGGGCGGGGGGCCGGATGCCACTGTCACGTTTCCTTCCTCCGCCGTGTACCGCTGCCGTGTCGGCGCCATGGCCGGCCGTCCCCCGGCTTCGTGACGCGGCTACCGGGGGCGTCGCCGGTGTGCTACGTTTGGGCATTCTTTGCTTCATTTTCCTGACGTTTGCACGATGCGTTCCCTCCGACGCGTTGAGGATACCGAGGAAGCGCGGGCTCGTGCCCGGCTGCTGGCTCATTTCGAAGATTATCCGGAGTCGGTTTTCTACAGCCGGCAGCTCGAGGTGCTATTCGAGCGCGAGTACTTCCACTGGATCACCAACCGGGCCATCCGCCGACTGGTGGAGGAGGGGAGGATCGTCAGCGAGACGCGGCGCCTCGCCATCGGTTCGGAGGTCAAGCTCCTGTGGAACCGCAAGTTCCGTTTCCACAGGCGGGCTGCGAGCGACGTCTTCGCCATGGTCGACCGCTACAGCAGCGCGGCGACCGACGGCACCCTCGGCCTGCAGGGAGAGCATCTGATTCTCGCCGCGTTCGCGCGGGGCCAGTACCTGCTGCACGGAGAAGGAACGAACCGCTTCAACGGTCTGCAGTGGGACGAAACGAACCACGACCTCGACTTCATCTTCGAGAAGAGCGGGAGCTTCTACGGGGTCGAGGTCAAGAACACGCTGCGGTATCTCGACGTGCAGGAGTTCGTCATCAAGGTCCGGATGTGCCGTCATCTGGGCATCAAGCCGGTCTTCGCGGTCCGTGCCCTCCCGAAGACGTGGATCGAAGCCCTCATCCAGGCGGGCGGCTATGCGATGATCATGAGCTACCAGTTCTATCCGTGGACCCACGCGGATCTGGCCCGGGAGATCCGGGCGAGGCTCAGCCTCCCCGTCGACACACCCCGGAGGATCGAAGAGGGGACGATGCTGCGGTTCGAACGCTGGGCCAGGAAGAGCGTGCCGGTTTCAGCGGACGGCGCCGGGACGGACCGACTGCTGAAACGTCTCGCCCCCGAGCGCGGCCTGCCGCAAGGTCGTCCGGATCGGTGAATTTGCGTGAGGATTCACGGGGGACGGGGGTGAAGTGCCTGAAAAGCCAACGAAACCCGCGCACCCCTATGAAGACGTAGCTTCTGGTACCCCGCCCGCGACCCTCGCGGCCGCCCCGGACGCGTCCTCTGCGCAGCGGTCCCGGGCTTGTGCAACCGGAAGCTGACGTGTCCGGGCGCTGCCCCGCGGCCGTCCTCTGCTATAAGGGCGTGAATCACGCCCGAACCGGAGCCTGCCATGAGCCGCCTCGTCTTCCTGCTGAACGGCCCGAACCTGAACATGCTGGGCAAGCGGCAGCCCGAGATCTACGGTCGCGAGACGCTGGCCGACGTGGAGGCGGACTGCCGGAGTCTGGCCGGGGACTTGCAGCTCGAGCTGCGGTTCCACCAGAGCAACCGCGAGTACGAGCTGATCGACTGGATCCATGAGGCGCGGGAGACGGCGGGGGCGGTCATCATCAATCCCGGCGCGTTCACGCACACGTCGATCGCCATCCTCGACGCGCTGAACATCTGCGACTGCCCCGTCCTCGAGGTGCACATCTCCAACGTGCACAAGCGGGAGGAATTCCGGCGGCACTCCTACGTCTCGCTGCGGGCGGACGGCGTGATCGCCGGGTTCGGGACGCAGGGCTACCAGCTGGCGCTGCGGCGCGCGGCGACCCTGATCGACGCGCGGACGTGACGGCCACTCCCGGCGCCGCGGCGCCGCCTGGGGCGGCCGTGCGGGTGCGTCCCGTGCGCTGGGCCACGCGGGCGGTGTTCTTCGTGCTCGGTGCCGCCGTCGCGGCCTGGGCGCCGGTGGTGCCCTACGCCAAGGCGCGGGTCGGAGCCGACGACGCGACGCTGGGCCTGCTGATCCTGTGCCTCGGCCTCGGCTCGCTGACGACGATGCCCGTGGCGGGCTGGCTGGTGGGGCGGTTCGGCTGCCGGCTCGTGCTTCCGGTCTTTGCCGCGGCCATGTGCCTGTCGCTGCCGCTGCTGGGGCTGGCGGCGACGCCGCTGCAGCTCGGGGCGGCGCTGCTTCTCTTCGGGGCGACGGTCGGGGGGCTGGACGTCGGCATCAACATTCAGGCGGTGGCGGTGGAGCAGGCGGAGCGGCGGCCGCTGATGTCCGGCTTCCACGGCCAGTTCAGCCTCGGCGGGATCGCGGGAGCGGGACTGGCGACGGGGCTCCTGGCGCTTGGGCTGCCGGCACCCGTGGTGCTGGCGGCGACCGGCGCCGTGGCGCTGGTGGTGCTGGCGGCAGCGACCCCGCAGCTGCTGCCGCGCGTCGAGGGCCGGGGGGGAGGACCCGCGTTCGTCCTGCCGCCGGGGCCGGTGCTGCTGCTCGGGATGATGTGCTTCGTCGGCTTCATGGCGGAGGGGGCGGTGCTCGACTGGAGCGCGCTGTTCCTGACCGACGAGCGTGGCGTGGATCCCGCCTGGGGCGGCATCGCCTACGCGGCCTTTTCCACGACGATGACGGCCGGGCGGCTGCTCGGCGACCGTATCGTGGCCTGCCATGGCGGGCTGCGCGTGGTCGTCTGGGGCGCGCTGGCGGCGGCGGCGGGATACCTCGTCGTGATCGGCCTGCCCGGCATGGCGGCGAGCATCGCGGGCTTCGCCCTGATCGGGGCGGGTGCTGCGAACGTCGTTCCCGTGCTCTTCACGGCGGCGGGGCGCCAGGCGGCCGTGCCGGCGGAGACGGCGGTGGCCGGTGTCGCGACGCTGGGCTACCTGGGCCTTCTGGTCGGACCCGCGCTGATCGGCTTCGTGGCGCATGCGTCGACCCTCGCCACATCGTTCGGGCTCGTCGCGCTGCTGCTGGTGTCGGTGGGGATGGCGGCCAAGCGTGCGATTTCGGGCGGTCCCGCCCGGGCGGAATAATCCAACCGAAGTATTTTCACGGGTTTGCGAGGGAGTTCCGAAGGGGCCGTGCCCGACCCTCCGATGGTCCCATCGTGCGTGCCCGCCGACAGCGCGCCACGGTCCGGGCCCGGATGGCCGTGGACGCCGACCGACCGGGCCGGGGCGAAACTGACAAGACGCTGACAAGTTGAGCTAAATTCGGGCTAGCGCGAGGCCCGGCCTGCGGTCGGATGGAGAGGCCCTGCCCTCATTCTGCCGCTTTCGGCCCCTGATTCCCTTGGATTTTTACCATTTTGCGACTGGGACCAAGGGTCCGGGGACCATGGGACTATTGGCAACCTGGAGTTGCTGCGTTGGTCCGTTCCGTAAACAGAAGGTGAAGCGTAATCCGTCAATTGCGACTGACCACGAGCGCTGACGGACCATCCGCACCACGCTTCGACCTAGGTCCGTCGCCGGGCGGGCTGCCCGGACACGAGTTGCCGCCGCGAGGCGGGTTCGGGCGGGACGACCGCCGCAAGGGACGGGGGCGAGCATGGAACGCCGCGATTTTCTCAAGCTGTCTGCCGCCGGCGCGGCCGTGGCCAGCGTCGGGTTGAGCCCGGAGCAGTCCGCGGCGCAGACCGCCGGGCCGAAGTCATTCACGCTGAACATCATCGACACGCAGATGGAGCTGATCGACGGCACCATCGTGAACGCGGTGTCGTATACGCCGGCCACGGTCGGCACGCCGCGCATCCCCGGCCCGGTGCTGCGGGTCCGCGAGGGCGACGCGGTGACGATCCTGCTGAAGAACATGCGCAAGGACACGCATGCCTTCGCCATCGCCGGCACTGACGTTCCCACGACGACCATCGCGCCCGGCGCGACGGCGACCGTGAGCTTCACGGCCCCGGTCGCCGGCACGTACCTGTACCACGACAACCGGATGGGCCCGTTCTTCCGGGTACTTGGTCTCTACGGCGCGTTCATCGTCGAGCCGGCCGCCGGCTCGACCGGCCTGGCCATGACGCCCTTCAGCTACGACAAGCTGAACGCGAACCAGAAGACGGTGGTCTCGCGCCTGTTCAACGCCTTCGGCACCTCGACCCGGTTCCCCGGCGGGAAGTGGAAGCCGTGCGCGTCGGACCGCGAGTACTCCTTCCAGGAGCGCATCTGGATCCTCAACCAGGTCGACCCCCGCTTCAATGCGCTGCTCGTCCCCGGCGGCGTCTGCAAGAGCGACGCGAGCCTGACGGGTGACATGAAGTCGACGTGGCAGCCGCGCTACTTTCAGATCAACGGCCGCTCCGGCTTCGACCTCGCCGAGGGCGATGACGTCGTCATCCGCAACTACCTCGGAGAGCCGACCCTGATCCGCGTGGTCAACGCGGGGCTCTGCTACCACTCCAATCACATCCACGGGAACCACCTGATGGAGATGACGGAGACGGACATCAACCCGGCATCGCCGACCTACCTGAAGAGCGTCGTGAAGACGAATTTCTTCGAGCGCGACGTGTGGTCGATGCAGCCGATGCAGCGCAAGGACATGCTGCTTCCGCTCGAGTGCCCGCCGGACATCCCGGAGACGCAGCGCGCCCCGCTGTTCGACACGAACACGAGCCAGGAAAAGCTGCCGCTCAAGTACGTCATGCACTGCCACACCGAGATGTCGAACACCGCCGGCGGGGGCAACTACCCGCAGGGCATGGTGACGCACTGGGAAATCATCGGCGGCGTCGGCAGGCGCCCCGCCACCATGGCCGCGCTGTAAGGGACGGGGGACCGCCATGACCGAGACCACCTCCACCGTCGGCACCACCGACACGACGTCCGCGGACGGGCTCGCCAACGGCGCCGTCGCGGTCGGCATCGCCGGCGCCGCCACCGCGGCCGCCACGACCGCCGCCTCGGCAGCCGCCGGCCCGGGTCCGTTCTCCGGCGGCCTGCCGGACTTCGCGAACCTGTCGACGAGCGGGCCCGAGACCTACGAGACCTACGGCTGCAAGGTGTACAACGGCAGCCCGCCCACGCCCGACTGGCAGACGGCGGACGTGTGGTTCGACCGCAAGTTCTCGACGACCACGATCCAGATGTGGGACGGCGCGATCATACCCTTCTGGTGCTTCCAGGACGAGCTGGTGGGCAACACTTCGGCCACCGTGCCGTCGCCGCTCATCCGCGTCACGGAGGGCGACATGGTGCACGTCCGCCTCTCGGCGGCCAAGAACGTGCACACGATCCATCACCACGGCATCGAGCCGACGACCTTCAACGACGGCGTCGGGCACGTGTCCTTCGAGGTGCAGCAGTACACCTACCAGTGGAAGGCGAACACGCCGGGCACCTGGATCTACCACTGCCACGTCAACACGCCGCTGCACTTCGAGATGGGGCTCTACGGCGCCATCGTCGTCGATCCCAAGCCCGTCAACGGCGTCACCGCGGTGTTCAAGGGCGGTCCGACCTACGACGTCGAGAAGATCTGGGCGTTCGACGACGTCGATCCGCGCTGGCACACGCTGGACCACGCCGCCGGCCTGTGCGGCGAGGACGTCGGGCTCAACGTCTTCCAGCCCAAGTACTTCATGATCAACGGTGCCCCGTCCAAGAAGGGCGTGTCGCTCACGAAGGCGGCGATCAGCGCCCGGCAGGGCCAGAAGATCCTGATCCGCACGATCAACGCGGCCTACTCGCACGTCCGCATGAAGATCGAGGGCCTCGAGGCGACGCTGGTGTCGGTGGACGGCCACCCGCTGAACAAGGACTGGAACGGTCCCGTCACGATCCCGCCGATGACCGAGATCAGCAACGCCACGGCCCAGCGCCACGAGCTGATCATCGACCTCGCCAGCGCCGTGAACAAGGCCGCGATCGCCGCCAAGCCGGTCGCCTGGGGCACGGGCAAGAGGTCCTTCAAGGTCGAGTTCGAGTTCCTCGAATGGGTGGGCTGGGAGCGCCACAACAAGGGCACCGCCTACGAGGGCTACGTCACCACCACGATCGACATCGTCTGACGGGAGAGGACCGATGCGGCTTCATTCCTCGCTCGCCACCGTTGCCATGCTGGCCCTCTCGCTCTCCGCGGGCGCCCTTCCGGCGCTCGCCGGCGGCAGCCGGCTCGGGAACCCCGTGTCCGAGCGCACGATCATCATCGAGAGCGACACCGAGACCTCGGACACGCCCCAGTACCGGCCGCCCCGCGTCGAGGACCTCGGCGGCCCCTTCACGATGATCGCGCACACGGGCGAGACGGTCTCGCAGGACAGCTACCCGGGCAAGTATCTCGTCGTCACCTTCGGCTTCCCGGGGTGCCGCGAGTCCTGCCCGGTGGCGCTGGACCACCTGTCCCGCGCGCTCGAGATCCTCGGTCCCGACGCCGGAAAGGTGCAGACGCTGTTCGTCGACATCTCGATGGATCGCAAGCCGGACCCGCGGGCCATGGGCCAGTTCCTGAGCAACTTCCACGAGTCCATCGTCGGGCTCGTGGGAACCCGCGCCCAGGTCTCCAACATGGTGCGGAACTTCAAGGTCCGCCGCCAGTACGCTCACCTGGCCTTGAGCGCCAGGGAGACGGGCCCGCGCATCGACCACTCGACCTATGTCTTCGTCATCGACCCGCAGCGCAAGACGCGGGGCTACTTCTACCACAACCTGGCGCCCGAGCAGATGGCCGAGGCCCTCCGCGCGGCGATCAAGGAGTGACGGCCATGGCTGGACTGCTTTCGCGGCGCGGCCTGGTCGGTTCCCTTCTGGCGCTCGCGGGCAGCGCGGCAGCCGCCCCGTCCTTCGCCAGCTCCCTGCACGGGGACCGGCCCACGGGCGTCGACCTTTCCCCGCTGTTTCGCCTGACCACGCACCGGGGCGAGAAGCTGGCCAGGCAGGTGATCCGCGGACGGCCTTTCATCGTGCTGTTCGGCTACACGAACTGCCCCGAGGTGTGCCCGACGGCGCTCAACGACCTGTCCGCCCACCTCGCCTCGATCGGCGAGGGCGCCGACCGGCTGGCGGTGCTGTGGGTCACGGTGGATCCCGAGCGCGACACGGTCGATCACATCAACACCTACCTGCAGGCGTTCGACAGCCGCATCGTCGGCCTGACCGGGAGCGTCGAGGACGTGAAGTCCGTCGCCGACGCCTTCGGCGCGCCGTTCCGCCGCGGCAACGTGGTGTCGTCCACGAGCTACAGCATGGACCACTCGTACATGATGTTCGTGATGGACCGGTACGGCCTGCTCGCCCGGACCGTCGGCTACACCGAGCCGTCGCAGAAGCTGGCCGACCTCTCTAAGAAACTGCTGCTGCAGTAGGCGTCAGCCGAGCCAGCCGGCCATCTCCATCCCGCGTGCCGCGACGGCCCCGACCGCGAGGAAGGGGCCGAACGGCATTTCAGGTGACGCCCCGTGCCTTCGGCGGCGCAACAGCGCCACGGCGAGGCCCGTGAGCGACGCGACGACCAGCATCGCCGGAAGCGCGGCCAGACCCACCCAGACGCCGGCCGCCGTCACGAACTTGACGTCGCCGAGCCCCATCGCCTCCCGGCCGACACGCCGCGACACGGCAAGGCGGACCAGAGCCATCGCCGCGCCGCCGACTGCGGCGCCCAGCGCGGCCATGAGCGGAGACGGAAAGCCCGTCAGCAACACCGCGGCGATCCCGATGGCGAGGATGGCCGCGTTGAGGCCGTCGGGGATGATCATCCGCCGGGCGTCGATCCAGACGACCGCCGCCATCAGGCCGAGGAAGAGCGCCTCGGCCGCGAGCGCGGTGACCTCGCCGGCGCCGCTCAGCACGGGGGCAGGCCGGACGGTGACGGCCAGCCGGCCGCGCGCACGGGCGAGGGGTCGCGCCGCACCTCGACGATCCGCAGCGGCGGGGCGGGCGGGATGCCGAGCTCGGCGACGATGTCGATGCGGGCGACGGCGCGCGGCGAGGCGGCGGCGGCGCGCACGGTGAAGGCCCGGCGCTCCGACGGCGCGATCCACGCCGCCGGCAGGCCGCCGCTTCGGGCACCGCCGCCGAGTGCCTCCAGCAGGGCGGGCGAGGCCACGCCGGGGTCGATGCCGATGCGGTTGGAGTGGGCCGTGACGAGCGGCAGCAGGGCGGGAAGCAACGCGTCGCCCGGCGGCGTGAAGGCACCGACCTCGTAGGCCGAGCGGACGGCCCTGAGCTGCGTGATGCTGCGCCGCTCCTCCCGGCGCCGGCCATCCTGTCGGGGCGCTTCCGGCGGCGGCGCGGCGGCGGCGCGGTCACGGGCCGCGAGCAGGCCGGCGACGATGGCGCCGGCCTCGTCCGGGGGGCTGCCGGCGGCGGCGAGCACCGCTGCGAGAAGGGCCGGCGGCGCGAGGTTGAGATTCACCTTGCCGGCCTCGTCCTCGATGCCGACGAGCGCGACGACGTCCTCGCCAGCACGGCAGGCGCGCGGCGTCCCGTCGAGGGAGGGCAGCGGCAGCGCGCTGCGCTCGCCGGTGAGCTCCGCCACGAGTTGCAGCGCGGCACGGGCGGCGGCGCCTTCGGCGGCCAGCGCAAGCCGCGCGTGCTCGGAGGCTGCACCGGCCGCTGCAACGCGCGTACGGGCGGAGGCGACGTAGGCCATCCCGACGAGGCCGACGAGACCGACCGCCCACAGGGCCATGATGAGAGCGAAGCCGCTGTCCCGGCGGCCGCGCGTGGATGTCACGGGGCGGGCTCGTGAAGGTCCAGGCGGACCTCGCCGGCGGTGCCGGTGATGACCACGCCCTCGTCCGCGATCTGCTTCACGGTCCAGCCCTCGGCGGAGCTGCCCTCGGTGACCCAGGCGGGCGTGGCCTCGCCGAACCGCAGCAGCGCCTTGCGGACCGGCGGAGCGATGAGGACGCCGATGACGCGGGCCGGGGGCGGGCCGGCCGCGGGCTCGGCGACGGGGGCCTGCACCTCCTCGACGGGAGGCGGTGCGGGGGGCGCCTCGACGGGGCCGCCGCCTGGCTTGCGGGTGCGGGCGAAAAGCGGGCGCTCGAGGATGTCGCGCAGCTGGGTCTCCGCCTGGGGGTCGTCCGCCTGCGGCGGCGCCGGCGCGGCGATGGCCGCGAGCGGGACGAGCAGGGCGAGGGCGAGCGCCGCGCGCATCAGCGGCCCCCAAAGCCGACGATGTCGAGCTGCGCCTCCAGCGGCGTCAGCTCGCCGGGCGCCTCCTCGCGCGTCAGGGAGGCGCGGACGACGGCACGTGACACGGCCAGCATGGGCGTGCCGGTTTCGAGGCGGGCCACGGCCTGGCCGAGCGACCGCATGGGCCCGGACATGTCGACGCGGATGCCGACCGTCGCCGGGCGCCCCGCCGTCTGCGGCAGTGCCGAGACGGAGAGGATGCGCACGCCACTTGCCGCTGCCGCGCGCTTGACCGCGTCCTGCAGGGCGGCCGCGCGCACCGCATCCGTGGCGCCGGGGAGGAACACGTCGGCCGGGACCGGTCGGTCGGGAGCCAGCGCGCCGAGGGCCCGCTCGTAGCGGGCGAGCAGGTCCGCCTTGCGGACGAGGTCCTCCGTGCGGTCGGAGAACCATGCGGCCACGGGATCGACGAAGGCGAGCCAGGCGAGGGCGAGGATCGCCGCGTTCACCACCCAGAAGGCGGCGCGGCTCGCGACGCGGGAGAGGCTCGCCGTCATGGCAGCGTCTCCGGCGCGGGCTGGGGATGGCGCAGCGCGGCGCGGATGGTGAAGCGCTCGCGCTTCTCCTGCGGGTCATAGACCACGGCGCCGGCGAACGAGGCCTCGCGGAACAGCGGGCTCGCCTCGATGAGCGGGATGAGCGCCGCCGCGGAGGTGGAGAAGCCGGACAGGCTGACGTCCCGTTCGCCGAGCTGCAGCTCGACGATCCAGGTGTCGTCCGGCACGACGCGCGTGAGCTCGCGCCAGACCACGAGCGGACCGGCCTTGGCTCGGCGCTCGCCCAGCGCCTCGACCAGGGCCCTCGCGTCGCCGGCGCTGCGGGCTCGGGCCATCGCCTCGCGCGCCTGCGGTCCGATGGCCTCCAGCCGGCGGTCGAGATCCTCTCCGCGCTGGTGGAGGTCCCAGGCGGCCCAGCCGGCGAGGCCGGCGGCACCGGCCACGGCGACGGCGGCGAGCGTCTTCAGCATGACGCCGGCCATGCTGCGGCGTGCCGGCGCGAGCCGTGCGAAGAGCGCGGCCTCGCCAGAAGGCCGGACCATGACGGCTGCGACCTGGCGCACGTCGAGACCGAGGCGGGCGAGCTGCATTTCCATCCAGTCGCGCGGCACCAGCGCGATGCGCAAGGTCGCCTTGCCCGTGCCCGCGGGATCGGGCTCGCAGGCATGGGCCGCATGGAAGCGCTCGGGGGAGAGCGGGGTCTTCCGGCGCACGACGTCGGCGACCAGCGAGGGGGCGGCCTCCGTGGCCGCCGCGGGCAGGGGGATGCGGTGGGACAGCACCATGGCCGGCGGCGGCTCGATGACGACCGCGGCACCGCGTGGGGCGCGGACCCGCCGGAGCGCGGCGGCCATCCCGCCGGCGGCGAAGGATGCGACCGGCATCGACACGGGTGTCCCGGCCTTGCCGCGGTTCAGGCACACGATCTCGACGTCTGTCCCGGCGGGACGCAGCACGACGAGGGAGGCGCGGGGGGATGCCAGGGGGTCCGGGCGCAAGCCGGCGAGGGTGGCGCGGGCCTCGGCCGCCCACCATGCCCGCACGCGAGCGAGGGCCGGGAGAGAGGCCGGCGGCGCCTGCGGGACGGTGGCGTCACCCATGCTCATGCGTCGATCCCGCGAATCGTGGAGGACGACGGACTACACCACGATCATGGTTACTGAACCGTGCCGGCCTGCCGGCGGCGCTCGACGGCCTCCTTGCCGTCGGGCTGGCGGAAGCTGACCTCGAACGGTCCGTTGGGGCCCGAGACCCGGTAGACGTACGGCTGCCCCCACGGATCGAGCGGTATCGCGTTGCCCTTGATGTAGGGGCCGTTCCAGCGGTCGATGCGCGCCGGCGCCTCGACGAGGGCCTTCAGCCCCTCCGCGGCGGTCGGGTAGCGGCCGGCGTCGAGATAGAAGAGCTCCAGGGCGCTCGCGAGCCGCTCGGCCTGCACGGCGGCGGAGCGGACCTTCGCCTCCGACCAGTACGTCATGACCCGGGGGCCGACGAGCTGCATGATCAGCCCGATGATCGCCAGGACGATCAGGGCCTCCACGAGCGTGAACCCTGCTTCACGGCGCCGGCGACGGTCGTTCGGGAGAGCAATCATGGCACGCAACTACCGGTTCACAACGCCGCTGGCCACCTTGGCCAATGGTTGAGATTCCGTTATCTCTTCAGGGTTGGCGGGTAAACGGACCAAGGTCCAATTTACCTTTCATTGTCTCAGCGGGACTTGTCGCTAGTGAGCGTATTGCTTGTGCGTAACCCGGCGGTCTTGCGCGGATTGGCGACCGGGTTCCACATTTCGCGCCTGTTTGCCGCTGCTTTTCGCGGTTTTCACGCTTGCCCGCTTGCCACGGCTTCCGTTCGCTCTGCCCGTCATCTTGCGTTAGTCTTAACGACGCTGGCCGCCGGCGGCATGGTTACTGCGTGCACGACGCTGCCGGAGCCGCAGATCGGGTCTGAACCCGTCGTCTACGGCTCGCCCCGCCACGAGACGGGCAAGGAGCGGCGCGATTATCCTGGCCGGGCGATTCCCAGCCCGGTCGCCAGCGGCGCGTCGGAGCCCACGGCGTTCGAGTTCGCCGCCGAGGGCCCGGCCGGCCAGACGGGCGGGATCGGCTCCGCCGCGGGTGCGGCGCGCAATGGCGCGAACGGCGGCAAGGCCGACATCACCCTCAACCTCGTCCGCGTGCCGGTGGAGCAGGCGGCGAAGTCGGTGCTCGGCGACGTCTTCGGGGTGAACTACGTCATCGACCCGCGCGCCGAGGGCACCATCACGGTGCAGACGCCGCGCCCCGTGGACCGGAACGGCCTCGCGGCGATCTTCGACCAGGCGCTCAAGGGCGCCGGTCTCGCGCTCGTCGACACGGGCACGGTCTACCGCATCGTCCCTGCAGACGCCGTGGCCTCCTCCGGGCAGGCCTTCCGGGGATCCGGGGAGGGCGCCGGGCTCGGGTCGAGCATGCAGGTCATCAGCCTGCGCCACGTGGCGGCATCGGAGATGAAGCGCATCTTGGAGCCGATGGCGCCGCCCGGCTCCATCGTGCGCGCCGACGACGCGCGCGGCACCCTGATGGTCTCCGGCTCTCCTGCCGACATCGCCGCGCTGCGCGAGACGGCGTCCGTCTTCGACGTCGACGCCATGCGGGGCATGTCCTTTGCGCTGGTGCCGGTGAAGTCGGTGTCGCCCGACGTCGTCGCCGACGACGTGCGCAGGGTGTTCGGAGCCGACAAGGACGGCCCGATGAATGGCATGGTCCAGATCATCCCGAACAAGAAGCTGAAGTCGGTGCTGATCATCTCGCCGAACCGCACCTACCTCACGCGGGCCGAGCGTCTGGTGCGCCGCATGGAGTCGCAGGGGCGCGGCAGCGAGCGCCAGTTCTACACCTACATGGCACGCAACCGGCCCTCCAAGGAGCTGGCCTCGATCCTCGAGACGATGTTCGGCAAGGGACAGGGCGGGACGCGCCAGGCGGAGCGGGCCGTGGCGCCGCGCTTCCAGCCGACCGGCGTCGACAGCACGGGCGGCAACACGGCGGCGGGTGCCCTGTTCCCCGGCGGGACCAGCACCGGCGCGGTGGGGGCGGCGGGCGCCGGGGCGATGGGCGGCTTCGCCTTCGGCGGGCCGGCGCAGGGCCGCGACCCCGAGTCGACCGTCCCCGGCGACCAGCAGAACGGCGGCCGGCTGGGCACGGGCGAGGAGGAGATGCCGCTGCGAATCGTCGCCGACGAGCCGAACAACGCGGTGCTGATCCTCGCCACGGCGAGCGAGTACCAGCGCGTGCTGCGCGTGCTCGAGAACCTCGACGTGATGGCGAACCAGGTGCTGATCGAGGCCACCATCGCCGAGGTGTCGCTGAAGGACGAGCTGCAGTTCGGCCTGCGCTGGTACTTCTCCAACCAGCGCAACACGGCGCAGTTCACCGACTCGATCACGGGTGCGCTGGGCGCCGTGTTCCCGGGCTTCTCCTACGCGCTGCGGGCGTCGAACGTGCAGGTCACGCTCAACGCGCTGAACGACATCACCAAGGTCAACGTCGTCTCCTCGCCGTCGCTGATGGTGATGGACAACCGCGTGGCGACGCTGCAGATCGGCGACCAGGTGCCGATCGCGACGCAGTCTGCGCAGAGCGTGCTGACGCCGGGCGCGCCGGTCGTCAACTCGATCCAGTACCGCGACACCGGCGTGATCCTGCAGATACGGCCGAAGATCAACGAGAGCGGGCGCGTGCTGCTGGAGATCGAGCAGGAGGTGTCGAGCGTGCAGCGCACGACCTCGTCGACCCTCGATTCCCCCACCATCCAGCAGCGACGCGTGAAGACCACCGTCGTGGTCAACGACGGCGAGAGCGTCGCGCTGGGCGGCCTCATCCAGGACTCGAAGTCCCAGGGCAACAAGCAGGTCCCGGTGCTCGGCGACCTGCCGCTCATCGGCGGCGCCTTCCGCAGCCGCGAGGACGGCGTGCAGAAGACCGAGCTGGTGATCTTCATCACGCCGCGGGTGGTACGCGACCTGAACGAGGCGCAGGCGGTGACGGAGGAGTATCGCCAGCGGCTCTCCGCGTTCGGCGTTCGCCCGAAGAAGAATCCCGCCAAGACCATCAACCGCATCCTCGAGTGAGGCCGTCGATGGGCGACGCGCCAGCGCCTCTCGACGCCCAGTCGCCGGCCTTCGCCGAGGCGCTCGGCCACGCGCTGGTGGACGCCGGCGTCCTCGACGGAGCAGGCGCGGAGCGAGCCCGCCTCGCCGCGCGGCAGACAGGCGAGCGGTTCGACCTCGTGCTGCTGCGCCTCGGCCTCGTGCCGGAGGTCGAACTCGCCGCGGCGCTCGCCCGGCTCGCCGGGCTCGAGTTCGTGCGGGCCGCGTCGCACCTCGACAGCTTCGAGCCGCCGGACGGCGTCGACCGCGAGTTCCTGCTGCGCAACCGCATCCTGCCGCTGTCGCTCGGGCCGGACCGGGCGCGCGTCGCCATCGTCGACCCGCTCGATCCGCTGCCGCTTCAGGCGCTGCGCTTCGCGCTCGGCATGCCGGTGGACGCGGTCCTCACCACTCCGGCGGCCTTCGAGGAGGCGTGGGCGCGGCTCGATGCCGGTGGCGGGGGCCCGGCCGGTCCGGCGGCTTCCGGAACGGCGAGCGAGAACGACCTCCAGCGCCTGCGCGACATCGCCAGCGAGGCGCCGGTCATCCGGCTGGTGAACCAGATGATCGCCGCCGCGGTGGATCTGCGCGCCTCCGACATCCACGTCGAGCCCTCGGCCTCCGGCGTCACGGTGCGGTGCCGGGTCGACGGCAGCCTGCGCACGGTGCAGACGGCCCCCGCCGACATGCACGCCGCGATCCTGTCGCGCATCAAGATCATGGGCGGGCTCGACATCGCCGAGCGCCGCCTGCCGCAGGACGGGCGCATCAAGCTCGCCATCCGCGGCAACGACATCGACTTCCGCCTGTCGACGATCCCCACCGTCGGCGGCGAAAGCGCCGTGATCCGCATCCTCGACCGCAGCCGCATCGACCTCGACTTCGGCCGCCTCGGCTTCGCCGACGACCACGTGGCGACCCTTCGCGACCTGATGGCCATGCCCGACGGCGTCGTGTTCGTGACCGGGCCGACGGGCTCGGGCAAGACGACGACGCTCTACACGGTACTGAAGGAGCTCAACGCGCCGGACGTGAAGATCTTCAGCGTGGAGGATCCCGTCGAGTACCATCTCGCCGGCATCAACCAGGTGCAGGTCAACGCGCCGATCGGGCTCGACTTCCCCACCTGCCTTCGCTCGATCCTGCGCCAGGACCCCGACATCATCATGGTCGGCGAGATTCGCGACCCCGAGACGGCGACGATGGCGTTCCAGGCGTCGCTGACCGGCCACCTGGTGTTCTCGACGCTGCACACGAACGACGCCGCCGCGACCGTCACCCGCCTCACCGAACTCGGCGTCGAACGGTTCCTCATCGGTTCGACGCTCAAGGCCGTGATGGCGCAGCGCCTCGTGCGGCGCATCTGCCCGCACTGCGCGGCGCCGCATCCCGACGCCCCGCAATGGGAAGCCCGTCTGGTGGATGAGGTGCCGGCGCTTAAGACTGCAGGCCCGCCGCGCCTCATGCGCGGCCGCGGATGCCGGGAGTGCCAGGGCAGCGGCTTCCAGGGCCGGCTGACCATCGCCGAACTGATGCCCTTCGGCGAGACGCTGCGCCGCGCGCTCTACGCGGGCGCACCCGACCACGACCTGCGACGGCTCGCCCGAGAAAACGGGGTGCGCTCGATGTACGACGATGGCATGGCGAAGGCGTGGGCAGGCCTCACCACCGTCGAGGACGTGCTGCGCGCGACGCAGCAACGCTAGCCGCCGCGATGCCGACCTTCCGCTACAGGGCCTCGGACGCGGCGGGCAACCCCGTCGAGGGCGAGATCGACGCCGCCGGGGAGCAGGCGGCGCGCGACGCCCTGTGGGCGCAGGGCCTCGTGCCCTACGCGGTCGGCGAGGCGGGACCGGCGAGGCTGCGGCCGGCCGGCGGCGGGCGCCGCCTGTCCGCCGCCGAACTGGCAGGTCTCGTGCGCGACCTCGCGGTGCTGGTCGACGCGGGGCTGCCGGTGGACCGGAGCCTGCGGGTGCTCTCGGGGGATGCGGCGTCGCCCGCCCGCCGCGCCGCCGCGCAGGCGCTGCTGAAGGACGTGCTCGCCGGCCGCTCGCTTGCCGATGCGGCGGCCGCGCGCGACGGGGCGGTTCCAGCCGACGTCGTGGCTGTGATCCGCGCCGGCGAGGCGAGCGGCCGGCTCGGGCCCGTGATGCTGGACCTCGCGGACCTCCTCGAGCGGCGCGAGGAGACCCGCGCGCGCACGCGCTCCGCGCTGGCCTATCCCCTGTTCGTGCTGCTCGTCGCCGGCATCGCCATCGCGGTGATCGTGGGCGTGCTCGTCCCCAGCATCGCTCCGATCTTCGAGGATGGCGGGAGGGCGATGCCGCCGGTCATCGCGGCACTCGTCGCCGTTCGCGAGCACGCGAGCGCGATCCTCTCGGTGCTCGGCGGGCTCGTCGTGCTCGCCGTGGTGCTGACGGTGGCCGGCCGGCGGAGCGAGGGCCTGCAGCGCGGGCTCCACCGCAACCTGCTGCGCCTGCCGCTGCTGGGCGACCTGCTGCGCCTGCGCGACGGCGGGCGGTTCCTGCAGACGCTGGCGACGCTGGTCGCCGCGCGCGTGCCGCTGGTACCGGCGCTCGCCACGGCGGGCGGCGTCATGCGCAACCGCTGGATGCGCGAGCAGGCGACGGCCGCGGCGGGGCACGTGCGCGAGGGCGTGCCGCTGGCGGAGGCCGTCGCCCGGGCACCCTTCCTGCCGCCGGCCGCAGTGCCGATGATCGGCGTCGGCGAGGAGACGGGCAGGCTGGCCGACATGCTGGCGCGGGCGGCACGCCTCGCGGAGACGCAGGAGCGGACGAAGACGGACCGGGCGCTGACGCTGCTGACGCCGCTGCTGACCGTGATCATTGCCGGCGTCGTCGGCGCCTTCATCTTCTCGGTCGTGGGCGCGCTCCTCGACATGAACGACATGGTGCTGCGGTGAGCCGGCAGGCGGGCTTCACGCTCGTCGAGACGCTGGTGGCCCTCGCCATCCTGGCCGCCCTGGCGGCGCTCGCCGCCGGCGCCCTGCGCAAGCCGCCGGCATCCGCCCTCGCCACGGCAGAGGCGCGCCAGATCGCCTCGGTGCTGCAGCGTGCACGGGCCGAGGCGGTGTCGACGCAAACGGAGCGGCGTTTCGTGTTCGACGGCGAGCAGCGGTCCTATGGCGTCGAGGGCGGGCGGGCCCGTCGCCTGCCACAGGAGATCCGTCTCTCCGCCGACCTCGCCGCCGGCGAGGCGCGGCAGACCGGCGTGATCCGGTTCTTTCCCTCCGGAACCACGAGCGGCGGCGTGCTGCGCGTCTCGGCCGCCGATGCGGTGCGCACCGTGCGGGTGAACTGGGCCACGGGTGCCGTCGTGGTGGAGGAGGCGGCGCCGTGACCGAGGCGACCCGTCCCGGCAACCAGGGGTTCGTGCTGCTGGAGGCCCTCGTCGCCCTGCTGCTCTTCGCCGTCGTGTCGGCGGCCGTCTTCGTCGCCGTGCAGGGCGGCCTGCGCGGGGACGCCGAAGCGCGGTTCCGGGCGCTGGCCAGCGTGCTGGGCCGCTCGGCGCTGGAGGCCGTCGAAGCGACGCCGCCCGCGGGGTCGGGGCCTGCCGGCCGGCTGGAGACGGGGGACTACGCCGTCGTGGTCACAGCCGCGTGCGGCGCGCCCATCGGCGGCCTCCGTCCCTGCGACCTGCTCGCGCAGGTGAGCGATCGTGCCGGCCGTCGGCTCGACCTCACCACGACGCGCCTGTTTCCTGCGGCACGGCCATGAGGCTCGGGGCACCCAGGCAGGGGGGCTTCACGATCCTCGAGACTCTCGTGGCGCTGCTGCTCGTGGCGCTCCTGGCGGGAGCGGTGCTGCAGGCCGTGCGCTGGGTCGCCGCGGTCACGGCCTTCGGTGATAGGGCGGACCGTGCCGCTGCGCTGCAGGCCGGCGCCAACGCCGTGTTCGACCTGCTGGCCGGAGCCATTCCGGCCGCGGCGGGAGCCGCGAGCTTCGAGGGCGGGCCGGGCGCCTTCTCGTTCGACACGGTGTCGGACGGGACGGCCATGGCGCCGGGGCGCGTGCGCGCCACGCTGCGCCTGGAGGACGGTCGACTGGTGGCCGAGTTCCGGCCCCTTCAGCCCGCAGGCGGTCTGGACCCCGGCAGGCCGCCGGCGCGCACCACGCTCGTCGAGGGCGTCAGCGGCGCCCGCGTGTCCTACTTCGGCGCTCCGGTTGCGGGTGGACCTGCCGCATGGTCGCAGGCGTGGGCCAGCCGGGTCACCGAGCCAGACCTCGTGCTCCTCGAACTCGCGCTCTCCGACTTCCCTTCGCTGCCGAACCTGCCGCTCTACGCGCGAGTCGGCCGTTCGCCTGCAACGCTTCCGGTCCGCCAGGGAACCGGGCCGGAGGGTCGCAAGGCAGCGGTCCAGCTTGCCGAACGCCGCTGAGGAGACGCTTCGGCAACCATAACACGCAGCTTTCTCGGGATTTTCTCCCGTAAGGCGTTTGATGTAGAACAAGCATGAACGATCGCGGCGGTAAGTGGGGCATGTTGGATGCACCTCGGATCACCGTGACTGCGACTGGAGCAAATTCCCAGCAGAGTGGAAGCGAGCGCGCCGGGTTCTCGCTCGTGGCGCAGCGCTGGCGCGATCTTGGGCTCGCGCGGCAGAAGGTCGTCTACGCGCTCGCCGGCATCATCGTGACGATGTTCGGGCTCGGCACCTGGATGAGCGGACGCATCCAGTCGGGCGTGCTGACCAGCATGGCGGCCTCGGCGGCGCTCTACATGGAGACCTTCGTCGCCCCGCACGTGCACCTCACGGCGAAGGGGGCGGAACTGCCGCCGGACACCGTCGCGGCGCTCGACCGGCTGATGGAGAACGCCGCGTTCCGCCGGCAGGTCGCTGCGATCAAGGTGTGGTCGACGGACGGGCGCGTCCTCTACGCGCGCGACAAGGAGATCGTCGGGCGCCGCTTTCCCATCGACAAGGACCTCGCCACCGCGATCAGCGGCCGCCTGACGGTCGAGTTCAGCCCGCTGGCCGACGAGGAGAACCGGTCCGAGCGCGACCTCGGCCTGCCGCTGGCGGAAATCTACGCGCCGATCCACAGCCGGGCGACGGGCGACGTCGTGGCCGTCGTCGAGTTCTACGCCATCGCCAGCGCGCTCGAGGAAGAACTGGCGCGCAGCCGCGTCGAGAGCTGGGTCATCATCAGCGTCATCGGGCTCTTCGTGCTCAGCGCGATCGTGGCGCTGGTCTCGGGCGACGGCGCGACCATCGCGCGGCAGGAGCGGGCGCTGCAGAGCCGTGTGGCGCAGCTGTCGCGCCTGCTCGTCCACAACGAGGAACTGCGGCAGAACCTCGTCGAGGCGCGCCGCGGCGCCGTCGAGACCAACGAGCGCGTGCTGCGGCGCATCGGGGCCGACCTGCACGACGGGCCGGCCCAGCTGATCGGGCTGGCGCTGCTGCGGCTCGACAACCTGACGCCGGCGCCGGGCCGCAGGGATGCGGCGACGGTGATGGCCGAGCTCGAGAAGATCCGCGCCGTCCTCAACAGCTCGCTCAGCGAGATCCGCGTGCTGTCGAGCGGCATCGCCCCGCCGGCGCTCGACCGTGTGGAGGCGCGCGACGCCATCGAGATGGCCGTCAGCAACCACGAACAGCACACCGGCACGCGGGTCGAGTGCGACATCGCGGACCTGCCCGCGGGCCTCCCTGCGCTGCTCAAGACCTGCCTCTACCGCTTCACCCAGGAAGGCCTGACCAACGCCTTCCGCCACGCCAAGGGCGCCGGACAGCGCGTACGGGCCGGCTTGTCGGGCCATCGCCTGTACCTCGAGGTCGAGGACGACGGCCCCGGCATCGGCGAAATGGTGACCCCCACGGCCAAGCGCGGCCTCGGCCTCGCCGGCCTTCGCGACCGCGTCGAGTCCCTCGGCGGGACGTTCGTGATCCGCTCGGAGCCCGGGCGGCGTACGACTCTGCGGTGTGAGTTCAACCTCGTGACGACGGATGCCTCCCATGTCTGACGCCATTCGCATCGCCGTGGTCGACGACCATCCCCTGTTCCTCGAGGGCGTGGTGCAGACGCTCGCGCTCAGCGGGCGGTTCGCCATCGTCGCACAGGGCACTACCTCCGATGACGCCCTCGCCATCGCGCGGCGCGACCAACCCTCCGTCATCCTGCTCGACGTCAGCATGCCGGGCGGTGGCCTGACGGCGGCCCGCGCCATCGGCGAGACCTGCCCGGGCGTCAAGCGCGTCATGCTCACGGCCTCGGAAGCCGACGCAGACGTCGACGCGGCGCTCGAACTCGGCGTCGCGGGCTACATCCTCAAGGGCACCAGCGGTCCGGAGCTGATCCGCGCCATCGTGGCGATCCACAACGGCGACAACTACGTCACGCCGTCGCTGGCGGCGAAGCTCCTGTCCAAGACCCGTCCGGCGGCCCGGCCTGCCGCGGCCCGCAAGGAGGAGGACGATGCCGACCTCAGCGGGCGCGAAGAGGAGATCCTCGCCCTCGTCGCCCAAGGGCTGACGAACAAGGAGATCGCCTACCGCCTCGGCCTCAGCGAGAAGACGGTGAAGCACCACATGACCAACATCCTGCAGAAGCTGCAGGTGCGGAACCGGGTCGAGGCCGTGCTTCTCGCCCATCGCAGGGCCGCGCGTCAGGCCTCTTGACCCTCCCACGGGGGAAGGTCGTAACTCCCTGCATCGGCCGGCCCGCGGGGCCGGCAGCGTGAACAGGGATGATCGGTCATGGACCAGAACCAGCAGGCGACGTTCAAGGTCGCCGACATGAGCTGCAACCACTGCGTCGCGGCGATCCGCACGGCCGTGGGCGAGGCCCTGCCGGGGGCCGAGGTCGCCATCGACCTCCCGGCCAAGACGGTGAAGGTCGCGGGCGACGCCGCCCGCGCCGAGGCCGCCATCCGCGAAGCCGGCTACGAGCCGGTGCGGCTGCCCGGCTGACGTCAGGCGGCGCGCCGCGCCGCCCGGACGGAGGACGCGGAGGCCGGGAAGGCCTGCGCGCTTCCGGTGTCGTCCATCGTCCTGAAGGTCGCGACGAGCGCGTCGAGGCGCTCGATCTGCGCCAGCAGGGCGGACGCCGACGCTGCGCTCTCCTCGGCCAGCGCGGCGTTCTGCTGGGTCATCTCGTCCATGTGCGCGATGGCCTGGCTCATCTCGTCGATGCCGCTCGCCTGCTCCGTGCTCGCCGACGCGATCTCGGAGACGGTGGTGGAGACCCGGGCGGAGGCATCGAGGATGCGACCCAGCGCGTCGCCGGCCGAGCGCACGAGCCTGACGCCCTGTGCCACCTCGGAGGTCGACGAGCTGATCAGGCCGGTGATGTCCTTGGCCGCGTCCGACGAGCGCTGCGCGAGCGTGCGCACCTCGCTGGCGACGACCGCGAAGCCCTTGCCCGCCTCGCCCGCCCTGGCCGCCTCGACGGCTGCGTTGAGGGCGAGGAGGTTGGTCTGGAAGGCGATGTCGTCGATGACCGAGGTGATGGCCGAGATCTTCTGGCTGGCCTGCTCGATGCGGCTCATCGCCTCGACGGCCTCGCTCACCACGGTGCCGCTGGTCTCGGCGACGCCGCGGGCCTCCTGGGCCAGCGCGACGGCCTGGCGCGAGGCGCCGGCGGAGCTCTTCACCGACGCAGCCAGCTGTTCGGTCGTTGCGGCGGTCTCCTCGAGCGAGGAGGCCTGCTGCTCGGTGCGGCCCGACAGGTCGTTGGCGCCCTCGTTGATCTCACGGGCGGCGGAGGCCACGTCGCGGGTCGTCGCCTTGATCGTCGCGACCGTCTCGGCGAGCCGCTCGAGCGTGGCGTTGACGTTGTCGCGCACCTCGCCGAACAGACCCTCGTAGGCCGTGTCGACACGCCGCGTGAGGTCGCCGCGGGCCAGCGCCGCGATGCTGCCGGACAGGTCCGCCATGACGGAGCCGACGGTGCCGAAGACGGCATTGAGGCCACCGGCGATGTCGCGCACGAAGCCGGTCTTGTCCTCGGTGGACAGGCGGATCGAGAAGTCGCCGCGGCGGGCGGCCTCGACGGAGCGGGCCACCTCGGCCTGTGCCTCCAGCTCGGCCGTCACGTCCCGCCATTCGAGCGTGTGGCCGATGCGCTCCCGGCGCTCGTCGTAGATGTAGCTCAGGTCGACGAGGATGGTCTTGCCGCCCACCTCGTAGCGCACCTTGCGCGTCTGGCCGTCGTCGCTGATCAGCTCGCGCTTCAGCCGCGGGTTGGCGCGGTAGCAGTCGATGTGCTGGCCGTACATGCCCTGCACGGTGAAGGACGGGTTGCCCTGCCGGAAGACCGGGGCCAGTTCGTCGAGCAGCTTCACGAGCCGGCGGCTCATGAAGACGATCTTCTCCTCCGGGTCGCTGATCATCAGCATGCCGGGAGAGCCGTCGAGCGCGGCACCGATCCGGGTCTGCGCGGCGTTGCGCTCCTGCAGCGCCACCACCGCACGCGCGGCGCCGGCCGGCAGGCGGCCGGCCTCGTCGGCGGGCACGGGCTCCCCGGCAGCCAGGCGGTCGAGCACACTGGTGACACGGGCGGCCCGCGAGGAGGCGGTCGAGGCCTGCAGTCCGACCCCGGCGAGGCCCCCGAAGACGGCCAGCGCGGACGCCGCCATCGTCCATGGCGAGGCGCCAGCGTCCGCCAAAATGCTCAGATATGCCGCAGGGGCTGCACAAAGTACAACCAAGACTAGAGACAAGATCGGTGATGTCTTGAGATTAGTCATGTCAGAATCCCGGGGGAGGGTGTCTGTCCCCGGGATAGAGGATCATGCGTTACGATCGCGTTGCATGTGTCACCCGGCTGTTCATACAGGGGGCATGCGTGATTTCGCTGCCACGCGGGCGGCCTCGAGCGCCACGTCCACGTCAGCGACGACGGCCTCGTAGACGCCATGCCAACGCGTGTACGCTTCCTCCGTGATCAGCGGGTGCAGCCGCAGGGCGCCCCCCGTCAGGGCCAGCCGGCGGCAGGGCATGCGGGCCGCCAGCAGGTGCCCCAGGCGGGCCAGTTCCGCTCCCGCGTCCCGCAGGATCGCCAGCGCGTCCGCATCCCCGTCGTCGGCCGCCTCCGCCACGAAGGGCGCCAGGGCGGCGATGCCGCCGCGGTCGCGTGAGTAGACGCAACGCCGGACGGACGGCCAGTCGCCGCCGCCGGCCAGCGCCGCCAGCGACCCGGCCAGCGGCCCGTCGGCGAGGCCCTCGTCGCGGCGTCGCAGCACGGTGCGGATGCCGGCGCAGGCGATCCAGTAGGCGCCGCCGGCATCGTCGATGACCACGCCGTAGCCGCCGATCTTGACCGCCGTCCCGTCGGCGCGGATTCCGTATGCCACGGACCCTGTGCCGGCGTAGACGAGCCCGCCGTCGCCTCGCGGGAACAGCGCAAGCGCGGGGATCCAGAGGTCGTCGCCCAGCGCGATCGCGGACGAGGGGGTCCCGAGATCACGCTCCAGGATGGCCGCGAGCTCGCCGGCCTGCGGCGTGCCGGCGCCGAGCCCGGTCACGGCTCCGGCGATGCGCGCGGGGCCGCCGTGCGGACGAACGGCGGCGGCGATGGCGGCGAGCGCGGACAGCGTCCGTTCGCGCACGGCCGGATCGAAGATGTGACCGGAGGCGGGACCTGCCTCGCCGCGTGCGACCACCGTGTCGCGCGCGCTGTCGAGAAGAACCCAGCGGGTGGCGCTGCCGCCGGCGTCGAGCCCGAGCGTCAGCACCGCGGCCTCACGGATGGAGGGCGGCGACGAAGCGCCGGGTGATCTCGCGGGGATTGGTGATCATGGTGCCGACCACGACCGCGTGGGCGCCGAGTTCGAGCGCGCGTGCGGCGAGGCCGGGCGTGTCGAAGCGGCCCTCGGCGACGACGGGGACGCGGCAGGTCTTCACCAGCATGGCGAGCAGGTCGAGGTCGGGTCCGTCGTCGCGCGCGGCCGGCGCGGCGCCGGTGTAGCCCGAGAGCGTGGTGGCGACATAGTCGGCGCCCAGCATCTCTGCGCCGAGGCCCTCCTCGACGGTCGAGACGTCGGCGAAGACCGGACGGCCGAGGTCGGCATGGATGGCGCCGATGACGTGGGCCAGCGTCTCGCCGCCGCGGTCGCGGCCGGTGGCGTCCAGCGCGATGATGTCGGCGCCGGCCGCGGCGACTGCGGCGGCGTCGGCTGCGGCGGGGGTGATGTAGACCGGGACGCCCTCGACCCATCGCTTGAGGATGCCGATGACGGGCAGCGTCGTGGCGGACCGGATGGCGGCGATGTCGTCGGGCCCGTTGGCACGGATGGCGCCCGCCCCGCCCTGCTCCGCGGCCATCGCCATGGCCGCCATGAAGCCGGGGCCGTGCAGCGGGTTGTCGGCCCGTGCCTGACAGGACACCACCAGCGAGCCCTTTGGGATGCCCCTCACTTCACCGCTCCCGACGTCATGCCCTGGATGAACTGCTTCGACAGCAGGATGTAGACGATCGTGATCGGCAGCGCCGACAGCGTCAGGCCGGCGAAGAGCACGCCCCAGTTGGTCGTGAACTCGCCCATGAAGGCGGTCAGCCCCTGTGGCAGCGTCTTGCGCGCGTCCGTCTGGATGAAGACGAGCGGGAAGAAGAAATCGTTCCACACCGGCACGGCGTTGTGGATCGCGGCAATGACCATCGCGGGCTTGGTCAGCGGCAGCATGATCGACCACATGATGCGCGCGTCGGAGGCGCCGTCGATCCGCGCCGCGTCCTCCAGTTCCTTCGGCAGCGTGCGCAGGAAGCCGGTGAGGATGAACACGGTCGAGGGCAGGCCCATGGCCGTGTAGACGACGATCAGCCCGAGGCGGGAGTCGAGCAGGCCGAGGTCCCGCATCTGGATGAAGAGCGGGATGATGGCGAGCTTCAGCGGCACCATCAGGCCGGCGAGGAAGAAGATGTAGACCGCGACGTTGCCCGGGAAGCGGTAGCGCGCGATGCCGTAGGCCGCCATCGTGCCGAGCACGAGGATGGCGAGGATCGAGCCGCCGGTGATCAGGATCGAGTTGAACAGGTAGCCGAAGAAGTTCGTCTCGCCGAGGATGACGGCGAAGTTCTTCCAGTTGCCGAAGTCCGGGATGGCGAAGGGCTTGCCGAAGATCTCGTTCGTGCTCTTGAAGCCCCAGAAGCCCATCATCAGGATCGGGAACAGCATGATGAAGCTGTTGCCGACGAGCAGCACCTGCAGCAGCACGTCGACGAGCGGGGAGCCCGCCGCCTTCGACTGGCTGCGCTCGGCATGGGCGCTCATGACAGCTCGATCTCCCGCCGCCGCAGGCGGATCGTCCAGAAGGTCGCGACCACCGCGACGAACATGAACATGAGGACGGCGAGCGCCGAGCCGTGGCCGAAGTCCTGGTTGCTGGCGCTCTGGTTGCCGAAGGCGGTTCGGTAGAAGTAGAGGCCGAGCACGTCGGTCGAGCCGTACGGGGAGCCTTCGAGGCCCACCATCAGGTAGGGCAACTCGAACCAGTTGAACGCGCCGATGAACAGCAGCACGAAGCACACCGTGGCGCTGGGCGCCACCAGCGGCCAGATGATGGTGCGCACCAGCTGCCACTCGCTGACGCCGTCGATGCGGCTCGCCTCGATGATGTCGGGCGGGATGCGCTGGATGCCGGCGAGGAAGACGAGGGCCGGGAAGCCGACCCAGTGCCAGGCGTTGACCAGGGTCAGTGCCCACAGCGCCGTTTCGCTCAGCCCCAGCCACGGCGTCGTCACCATGCCGAAGCCGAACTGGCTCAACACCTTGTTGAAGAGCCCGAAGACCGGGTGCAGGAACTGCTTCCACAACAGCGCGACGATGACGGTCGACAGGATCACCGGCAGGAACACGGCCACCCGGTGGAAGCGGTGCCCCGGCAGCTGGCGCGACAGCGCGTAGGCGAGCAGGAAGCCGAAGCCGTTCTGGATGATCATCAGCGTGACGAAGACCATCACGTTGTGGCTGAAGGCGCGCCACGTGACGGGCGCCCACGGTTCGCGCAGCAGCACGTCGGCGAAGTTCTTCAGCCCGACGAAGCCGTCGCGCTTGAGGCCGTGCCACTCGTAGAAGGCGTAGACGAAGGCGGACAGGATCGGCCAGACCACGAAGGTCGCCATGAAGACGAGCGGGGGCACGATGAGGAACGTGACCCAGATCCGGCGGCCCACGGGCCATTCGAGGTCAGCGTGCATCGCGAGCGGACATCCCGGCCTTCGTTCCTCGCGGTTGTTCCCGGTGTCGCAGAGACCCCACCCCTGACCCCTCCCCACAAGGGGAGGAGGGGAAACGCAGCGGCGGGCTTCACCAAACCGTCGTCCCGCACGGAGCGGACGGGGCGCGATGGGCTGGCGTGCTGCCGTCACCCCTCCCCCTCGTGGGGAGGGGATGGGGGTGGGGGCGGTGCGAGCCGCCCGATGTCGGCCGTCACTTCTTGAACGGCGCGTAGTAGGTGGCGATGCCCTTGGTGATCTCGGCGCCCACCTCGGCCGGAGTGGCCTTGCCGGCGAGCATCTTCTGCACGCCCGACTGCAGCAGCACCGAGCCCGACGGCTCCTGGTAGCGGAAGTGAACCGCCATCATGTAGGACATCGACGACTTGTTGAGGTCGGCGACCTTCTTGATCAGCGGGTCGTTGAAGGTCACGCCCGGGATCGGCGACAGGTTGCCCAGCATGTTCGCGAACTTGTCGCCGAACTCCTTGCTGGCGAAGTAGCGCATCAGCTTGACGCCGTCCTCCTTGTTCGCCGACTTCGCGTTCACCGCGTAGCCGCCGTCGAGGAAGATGCCGACGAGCCGGTCGTCGCCCTTCTTGAGCACCGGCGAGGCGAAGACGTCCATCTTCAGCGCCGGGTTCGACTTGAGGAACGGCGCCAGCTCGAACGAGCCGCCGGCGAACATCGCGGCCGCGCCGGACGAGAAGAGCTGCTGCGAGGACGGGTAGTCGATGCCCGAGAAGCTCGGCGACAGGTAGTCGGCCTTGGCGAGGTCCTGCAGGCGGCCCAGCGCGTCGACGAAGCGCTTGTCGGTGAAGTCGGCCTTGCCGGAAACGATGTCGGCCTCGAACTGCTTGCCGAACTGGCTCGACAGCATGGCGCTGACGAGCGTCTCGTTCTGCCACGCCGTGGCGGTGCCGTTGGCGAAGGGGATGATGCCGGCGGCCTTGAGCTTCTTGCAGACGTCGAGGAGCTCGTCCCACGTCTCGGGGACCTTCACGCCGACCTTGTTGAAGATCTCGGTGTTGTAGATGATCAGCATGGTCTGCGTGGCGAAGGGCACCGCGTAGATCTTGCCGTCGCTGCGCAGGGTCTGGCCCTTCAGCGCCGCCTCGGGCAGCTTGCTGAGGCCGGGCACGTTGCCGTCGTTGAGCTCGAGCAGGTAGCCGGGACGGGCGACCGCCTCGAAGGCGCCGTAGGCGCGCACCATCATGACGTCCGGACCCTTGTCGCCGGCCATCGCCGTGGAGAGCACGGTCGGGTAGTTCTGCGGCTCGAAGGCCTCGAACGTGATCTTGACGTCGGGGTGCTGCTTGTTGAAGTCCTTGAAGAACTCGGCGTAGGCCGCCTTGTCCTCGTTGCGCCAGCTCCAGAAGCGCAGTTCGCCCGACATCGCCGCCAGCGGCCATGCCGTCAGTGAAGCCGCAGCGAGCGCGGCGAGAGCTTTCACGCCCTTCATCGTATCGTCCTCCCCAGGCGATGCGGGCGCCATGCCCGCCTTTCCAAGTGCTAAGGCAAAAAGGCCAGACCGGTCAACGTCTGGCATTCAACTGGTATTATCCTCTGCGTCGATCCGCAGCAGCACGGCGGTGGCATCGTCATGCGTCTTCACGCGCAGCGCGCGGTCGCCGCGCGGGTCGGCGCGCTCGGCCTCTCGCAGCCGCTCCAGCATCGGCGCGAGGCCGACGGCGAGCGCCGTGTCCACGAGATCCTCCGCATCGTGCAACTCGAAGTGGTCGACCAGCCGGAAGAACCCGTCGGTGGCCAGCAGGAGGATGTCCCCGGGCGCGGCGGGCACCTCGATCGTCGTCACCAGCCCGGCCCACGGCCGGCGCGGATGGACGACGCGGTAGCCGCCGGGGACGTTGGCCATGCGCCGGTTCTCGCGAATCTGGACGCGCAGCGCCGGCCATGGATCCTCATCGGGCCGCTCGCGCAGGGCCCGGCGCAGCGCGTCGAGAGTCCGCTCGCCGAAGGCCTCGACCGCAGGATCCGAGAGCACGCTGACGCGGCCTCGAGCCGAACGGTGCAGCAGCGAGACGTCGCCGATGCAGGACAGGGAAAGGCCGGTTCCTGCCAGTTGCGCGAGGCCGAGGCAGCCCGTGGGGAGGTCGGGCGCATCGACCCGAAGCCCGGGGTCGAGGGCCGCATCGAAGCGCTCAGCAACGGCCCTTTCCGTTTCGTGCAGCAGCTGCGGGAGCGACGGCCTTGCCGGGGCGAGGTCGTGAAGCACCTGCGACAGGGACATGGCCAGCCAGGCTGCGCCGCTGGGCGCAAGGATGTCGGGCCCCAGCGTCACGCCGGTCGCGCCGTCGATGACCCACGCGGCATGGTCCGTGGCGCCGTAGGCGTCCTCGTTCGGCGGCTTGGGCCCGTGGGTGAGGTGGTCGAGAAGCGAGAAGCGCAGGCCCATGGCGTCCACGCTAGCCTCGCCCGGTCGGGACGGGCAAGCCGCGTCGCCATGGCGAAGCCTGCCACCCCCGCTCTATATGAGGAAAGGGCCGGGTTGACCGGTCGCCGACGCGGCCCCTAGGCTGTGCGGATAAGAATGCGTTGTTCGCACAGCGAACGAAACGGGAGGTGGACCATGATGAGACGCACTGTGCTGGCTGCCCTGGCCGTGACGGCGCTGGCGGCCGGGCTCACGCCGGCGAGCGCGCAGGACACCGTGAAGGTCGGACTGATCCTGCCGATGACCGGCGCGTCGAGCACGACGGGCAAGCAGGCAGAGGCCGCCGTCCGTCTGTTCCAGCAGCTCAACGGCACCTCGGTGGCGGGCAAGAAGGTCGAGGTCATCCTCAAGGACGACACCGGCGTCGCCGATACAACGAAGCGCCTCGCGCAGGAGCTGATCGTCAACGACAAGGTCAACGTGCTGATGGGCTTCGGCCTCACGCCGCTGGCGCTCGCCGTGGCGCCCCTCGCCACGCAGGCGAAGGTGCCGCAGATCGTGACCGCCGCGGCGACGGCCATCATCACCGAGCAGTCGCCCTACATCGTGCGCACCAGCTTCACCCTGCCGCAGGCGACCGTGCCGATGGCCGAATGGGCGAGCAAGAACGGCGTGAAGAAGGTCGTCACGCTCGTCACCGACTACGGCCCCGGCATCGACGCCGAGAAGGCCTTCGCCGAGCGCTTCGCCAAGGACGGCGGAACGGTCGTGGAGAGCCTGAGGGTGCCGTTGCGCAACCCGGACTTCTCGCCGTTCCTGCAGCGCGTCGCCGACGCCAAGCCGGATGCCGTGTTCGTGTTCGTGCCGTCCGGCTTCGGCCAGACCTTCATGAAGCAGTTTGCCGAGCGCGGGCTCGACAAGAGCGGCGTGCGCCTGCTGGCGACCGGCGACGTGACGGACGACGACCAGCTCAACGAGATGGGCGACACGGCGGTCGGCGTCATCAACACGCACCACTACTCGGCGGCGCATCCATCGGCGGAGAACAAGGCGTTCGTCGAGGCCTTCCGCAAGGCCAACAACGGCATGCGCCCGAACTTCATGGCCGTGGGCGCCTATGACGGCATGGCCCTGCTCTACAAGGCGCTCGAGAAGACCAAGGGCAACGCCGATGGAACGGCCCTCGTCGACGCCATGAAGGGGATGAGCTGGACCAGCGTGCGCGGCCCGGTGACGATCGACCCCGAGACGCGCGACATCATCCAGGACATCTACATCCGCAAGGTCGAGAAGGTGAACGGCGAGCTCTTCAACGTCGAGTTCGCCAAGATCGAGCAGGTCAAGGACCCGGTGAAGGCGGCGAAGAAGCCGTAAATCCCGATTGTGCTGCGCACCAGGAGCGCGTCGCCGCGAGGCGGCGCGCTTCTTCGTTCCAGTCGGTCGGCTCCGCGCAGCTCAGCCGCGCAGCAGGCGGGCCCGCAGGGTGCCGGGGAGCTTGCGGATCTCCTCGACCATGGCGGCGCCATCGACGATGCCGTCGGTTTCCACCACGACGTAACCGACGTCGCCGTCGGTCTGGTAGTACTGCGCCGCGATGTTGGCGCCGTGGGCGGCGAAGAGGTCGTTGAGCTGGCCGAGCATGCCGGGCGCGTTGCGCTGCACCTGGAGGAAGCGCATGCCGGTCGAGCGCGACGGCAGCTGGACCTGCGGGAAGTTGACCGCGCCGACCGTCGAGCCGACGTCGGAATACTCGACGAGCTTGCGGGCCACCTCGGCGCCGATGCGCTCCTGCGCCTCCTCGGTGGAGCCGCCGACGTGCGGCGTGAGGATGACGTTGTCGAGGCCCTGCAGCGGCGTGACGAAGGGTTCGCCGTTCGCGGAAGGCTCGACCGGAAAGACGTCCACCGCGGCGCCGCGCAGGCGGCCCGAGCGGAGCGCGTCGGCCAGCGCATCGAGATCGACGACGGTGCCGCGCGCGTTGTTGATGAGGTAGGCGCCCTTCTTCATCGCCGCGATCTCGGCGCGGCCGATCATGCCGGCGGTGGCCGGGGTCTCCGGCACGTGCAGGCTGACGACGTCGCTCACCGCGAGCAGCGCCTCGAGGCTCTCCATCGGCTCGGTGTTGCCGTGGCGCAGCTTGTCGGTGAGGTCGAAGAACACGACGCGCATGCCCATCGCCTCGGCCAGCGTCGACAACTGGCTGCCGATGTTGCCGTAGCCGACGATGCCCAGCGTCTTGCCGCGGACCTCGAGGCTGTCCTTCGCCGACTTGTCCCACTCCCCGGCATGGGCTGCCACCGAGCGTGGGAACGTGCGCCGCAGCAGCATGACGATCTCGCCGATTACCAGCTCCGCCACCGACCGGGTGTTGGAGAACGGCGCGTTGAACACGGGGATGCCGCGCACGCGGGCGGCGTCGAGGTCGACCTGGTTGGTGCCGACGCTGAAGCAGCCGACGGCGATGAGCCGGTCGGCGGCTGCGAAGACGGGCGCCCGCAGGTCCGTGCGCGAGCGGATGCCGAGGATGTGGACGCCCTGCAGGGCCTCGACGAGGGCCTGCCCGTCCAGGGCCTTCGGCAGCCGGGTCAGGTTCGTGTAGCCGGCGTTGCGGAAGAGCTCGACGGCGCTGTCGTTGACGCCCTCCAGCAGGAGGACGCGGATCTTGTCCTTCGACAGTGACAGACGCTCGCTCATGAGGCGCTCCGGCGGGTCGGCCGCGCGGCGGCGGCAGGGCGGGCAGCATGTACGGGACGGCGGGGCGCGACGCAACCGTCCGCAGGGCTACCGTCCGGTTTCCTCCTGATTGCAGGCCCTTGCGGGCTGGCGTATCGGTCGTCGATCAGGAGAACGCCCCCGATGAAGCAGCACCCATCCGGACGTCCGCTGCCGCGCCGCAAGCAGGGCGTGTCCTCGGCGATGCGCTGGCCGCGCGAGGGCTTTCTCAATCCGCGCCTGGAGCCGGACACCCGCCTCGCCGGCGGCTTCGGCTTCCGCATGCCCGAACCGGCCGAGCACGACCTGCATCACGTCGCCTGGACAGGTCGGCGTCGCTGACGCGGCCTCCGGCCCGGATGCCCGGCCGCCGGGCGGCGGGGTTCCGGTCGTTCCTCAGCGCACGGTGCCCCGGGCGGCAATCGGCCACTCCCCGACGATCTCGTCGCCCCGCACCGCCACCACGCGGTCGTGCAGGTTGACGCACGCGCAGGCGTGGTTCGGCACAATGCGGACGACATCGCCCACCTTCGGCCGGTCGTTGCAGGCGGACAGGTCGAGGAATCCGTGCTCCTCGGCGAAGCGCGCGATCTGAGCCTGCGGATGCTCGAGGATCAGTCCGAACCCGTCGAGGCCGCCCGTGTCGCTCGAGAGGGTCTTGGACCCGGCGTCGAGGATGCCCCGCTCGGGCGTGGCCCGGCTGACCACCGTCGCATGGACCGTGAGCGCGCAGTCGGCGAGGGATGCGGCGCCCGCGGCCATCATCATGCGGTCGTTGTAGATCGACGTGCCGGCGCGGTGCTCGGTGAATCCCTGCACCTTGCCGAGGTTCATGAGGTTCGGCGTGCCGCCGGACGAGCGGATGACGGGGTCGAGCCCCGCCTCCCGGACTCCGGCCACGGCTTCGTCGAGGAAGCGCTGTGTCGGCGGGTGGTCCGCCGCGGGCGGGTAGAACAGGAAACCCGCGAAGCGCAATCCGGGCCGCGCGGCGATGTCGCGGGCAAGCGCGACCGCCTCGGCGGGCGTGACGACGCCGGCGCGCTCCCGCCCCGTGTCGCACTCGACGACCACGGGCAGGTCGCGGCCGGCCGCGAGCCCGGCGGCCGGCAGGCCGGCGACCACGGTGGGGTTGTCGGCCGCCACCGTGACGTCGATGCGCCGCAGCAGTGCCCCGAGCCGCGCGATCTTCTCCTCGCCGAGGATGTTGTAGCTGATGAGGATGTCGCCGATCCCGCCGTCGGCCATGACCTCCGCCTCGCCGACCTTCTGACAGACGATGCCTCGGGCGCCGGCCTCCAGCTGCAGCCTGGCGAGGGCGGGAATCTTGTGGGTTTTCACATGCGGCCGGTTGGCGAGGCCCGCCGCGTCGCAGAGAGCCTGCGTACGGGCGATGTTGCGCTCCACCACGTCGAGGTCGATCACGAGCGTCGGCGTGCCGAACTCCCGGGCGATGCGGGTCTTCAGGGAGGCATGGTCGGTCATGGGCTGTCCAGCGGATGAAGACCCCAGACTAGGCGATGTGCGGCGCCGGCGAAACGCCCCGCAGGCCGCGCCGTGAAGCGGGGATGGCGCGCCACGCGCCGGCGGGGCAGACTGCGGGCCCCGTCTCCGGAACCCGTCCTCCCATGCCTGCTCCCGCATCCCCCCGCCGCCGTGTCGCCATCATCGGCCTCGGCATGGCCCACAAGCCGCATCTCGCAGGTCTCCGCGACCTCGCCGACCGCTGCGAGATCGCCGCCTGCTTCGCGCCGAGCGCCGAGAGGCGCGCCGCCTTCGCGGCGTCGAACCCCGACCTGACGGTGGTGAACAGCCTCGAGGCGCTGCTCGACGACCGCTCGATCGAGGCCGTGCTCGTGCTCACGCCGCCCAACACGCATCTCGATCTCGTCCGTCGCTGCGCCGCCGCCGGCAAGCACGTGCTGCTGGAGAAGCCGATCGAGATCAGCGTGGAGCGCGCGACCGAGACGGTCGAGACGATGGAGGAGGCCGGCCGTCGCCTCGGCATCATGCTGCAGTTCCGCTTTCGCGAATCCTCGCGCCGGCTGCGGGAGATCCTGGCGGGCGGCGAACTGGGCGAGGTGATCTCCGCATCGGCGTCGGTGCGCTGGTGGCGGACGCCGGAGTACTATGCGGTTCCGGGGCGCGGCATGAAGGCGCGCGACGGCGGCGGCGTGCTGATCACGCAGGCGATCCACACGCTCGACCTGTTCCAGCACCTTGCCGGTCCGGTCGTGCGCGTGTCGGCGATGGCCGTGACGTCCCCTCTTCGCAGGATCGACACCGAGGACATCGCCGCCGCGGCGGTCGGCTTCGCCAACGGCGCCATCGGCACGATCGACGCGACGACCGTGGCCTATCCCGGTTTCCCGGAGACGATCGAGATCGCCTGCCGCAACGGCACGGCGCGCTGGACCGCGAACGGGCTCGACGTCTACTGGCAGGACGGCCGGCACGAGCGCATGACCAGCGATCAGGGCGGCGGCGGCGGCGCCGACCCGATGGCCTTCTCGCACGAGGCGCACAAGGCGGTCACTGCCGACTTTCTCGCCGCGCTGGACGAGGGACGCGAACCCGCCATCTCCGGCCGCGAGGCGCTGCGCGTGCACCGGCTGATCCAGGCTATGCTCGACTCCGCCGCCTCGCACCGCGAGGTCGCGGTGCCGGCCGGCTGAGGACCGCGCCGGTGGCGCTGGATCTCTCCTACGCACAGAACCTCGAGGACGTGCACATCGACCTCGCCTTCGCGGGCCAGCGCGAGGGGTTCTACATCGACATCGGCGCGGGACACCCCGTGGCGGACAACGTCACCGTCTCCGCATATCTGCGCGGCTGGCGGGGCGTGGTCGTCGAGCCGCAGGAGCGGCTTGCCGCGCTCTATCCTCGCCTGCGCCCGCGCGACACCGTTCTCTCCTGCCTGGTCGGCCGGGAGACGGGCGAGGCCGCCTTCCACGAGGTGGAGACGCTGCACGGCTTCTCGACGATGATCGAGCAGCATGCGCAGGCGGCGGGAACGTTCGGCGCCAGCTACGCGACGCGGCGCGTGGCGGTGATGACCCTGCGGGACATCTGCGAGCAGCATGCCCCGCCGGTGATCGACCTCCTCAAGATCGACGTCGAAGGGGCCGAGGCGGACGTGCTGGCCGGCGGCGACTGGGTCCGCTTCCGGCCGCGCCTCGTCGTCGCCGAGGCGCTGGCCCCAGGGACCGGCGAGCCGGCCTGGGAGGCGTGGGAGGGATTCCTGCTCGAACGCGGCTACCGGCTGGCGCTGTTCGACGGCCTCAACCGGTTCTACGCCGCGGCAGAGGAGCCGGGCCTCGCGGAGCGGCTGGCTGAGGCACCCGTGCCCTGGGACAGCGTCGTGCATCTTTATCAGTTCGGGCGGGCTGACTCATCGGCGAACCATCCGGACCACGCGCTGGCACGGGACCTCGCGCGCGGTCTGTGGGCGATGCTGCCGCACCTCGATCCCGACCTCGTGCGCAGGCTCCTCGCCGCGTCCGGGGGCGCGCAGGCCGGAGGCTGGACGGGAGCGAGCGACGCGGATCGCATTCGGCTCGGTCGCATCGCGATGGGCTACGACGGCGGCCAGCTCTTCGACGAGCCGGACGCCTGAACGGCGTCAGGAGCGGGACGGCTGCGGCGTCCGTGGCCTCGCGGTCACAGGGTCGGATCGGGCGGGCGCGATCACGGCGCCCGGCACGATGAAGCTGGCGACACAGCCACCGGTCGCGCCCGGTTCCAGCGTCAGGCGGCTGGCATAGGCTCCGAGCACGTCGGACACGATGGAGAGACCGAGGCCGGAGCCGTCGCCGTCCTCGTTGGCGCGCTCTCCCCTCTTAAGGAGGTCGGTGCCGGCGCTCGGCAGGCCCGGGCCGTCGTCGACCACCCGGATGACGAGTCCCGCCGGCACGGGCTCGGCCCGGATCTCGATCCGGGAAATCGCCCACTTGCGGGCGTTGTCCAGAAGGTTGCCGAGGACTTCGCCGAAATCGTCGGCATCCATGGCGCAGTGGGCGCCCGCCGGGACGCTGTTCACCCAGGCGAGTTCCTCGCCGCGCGGCATGCGCTTCATCAGCCGCAGCAGCCGGTCGACGGTGCCGGCCACGTCCGTGTGGAGGCCTGCCGCCGTGGGCGTGCCGTGGGTGCGGGCGCGTGCCAGCTCGCGCTCGATGTGGCGGCGCATCAGCGCGATCTGCTCGCGCAGGGTGGCGGCGGCCGTCGCCATGCCGGCCTCCTCGAGGCGGCGGGCCTCGCCGGACATGATGGTGAGGGGCGTCTTCAGGCCGTGGGCGAGGTCGCCCGCCCGCTCGCGGGCCTTGGTGACGAGTTCCTGCTGCCGGTCGAGGAGGGCGTTGAGATCGTCAGCGAGCGGAGCGACCTCGTCGGGGAACCGCCCCTCCAGACGCGGCGAGGCGCCGCTGTGGACAGCGTTGAGCCGCTGTCGAAGGGTCCGGAGCGGCATCAGCCCCACGCCGGCCTGGACCCATGCGCCCACCAGCAGAAGCGCGCCGAGGACGCCGAGCGCCACGGCCATGTCGCGCGCGAAGGAGCGCCGCAGGCCTTCGATCTCGGCGTGATCCACGGCCACCTGCAGCCGCCACGGGCGTCTGTCGTTGGCCCCCGGCAGCATGACGTCGCGCTCCATGACGTAGAGCGTCGACTGGCCCGGTCCTTCTCGCTCGATCGCCTCCTCGGCCGCCGGCGCGCCCGGGCCGCCCCCCGGCACGGCATCGTCCCAGAGGGAGCGCGACCGCAGGACGGGGTTTCCGTCCGCGTCGGCGACCTGCCAGTAGGCGCCGCTGTAGGGCGTCTGGTAGCGCGGATCGGAGAGCACGCGGCCGACGTGCGGCTCGCCCCGGTCGTCGACGGCGAAGGCGGCCGCCAACTCGATGAGCTTGATGTCGAGTTCCTGCTCTAGGCGCTGGCTCAGGTGGCGCTCGAAGATGACGGCGAGGGTGAAGCCCGCTGCCGTCAGGGCCGTGACGATGGAGAGCGCCGCCAGCAGCAGCACCCGGACCCGCAGCGATTTCGCCTGCTGGCCCACATCAGCCCTCGACGATGTAGCCATAGCCGCGGCGCGTCACGATCGCTTCGGCGCCGATCTTTCGGCGGATGCGCTTGACCAGCGCCTCGATGGCGTTGCTGTCGGGTTCCTGCTCGCTGGAGTAGATGTGCTCCTCGAGTTCCACCTGGGAGACCATCCGGCCCTTGTTGTGCACGAGATAGCGCAGGAGCCGGTACTCGAGCGGCGACAGTTCCACGCCGTTGCCGTCGAGGGTCACGCTCATGCGCCGCGTGTCGACCCGGATCGCCCCGGCTTCCAGCACGTGCGAGGGGTGACGGGCCGCGCTGCGCCGCAGGATGGCGCCGAGCCGCGCCATGAGTTCCTCGGCATGGAAGGGCTTGGGAAGGTAGTCGTCGGCGCCGGCATCGATCCCCTCGACCCGCTCCATCCAGGAGCCGCGGGCCGTGAGCATCAGGATGGGCGTCGGCACTCCGGCCCGGCGCAACCGCCGCGCGACGGAGATGCCGTCGAGCTTGGGCAGGCCGAGGTCGAGCACGATGGCGTCGAACTCCTCGGTCTCGCCGCGGAACCAGCCTTCCTCTCCGTCGCTCGCCGTCTCGACGACGTAGCCGGCACGAGACAGGCAGTCGCTCAGTTCCGCGACGATGCGGGTCTCGTCCTCGATGAGAAGAATGCGCAAGGGGTCACCTCACGTCGATGACGCGGTTTCGCCGCGCGTCGACGATGACCTCGCGGTACCAGCCGTCGCGCGCCAGCACCGTCACGTTGTACGTCATTCCGGTTGACGATTTGCCGACCTTCACGTCGAGAATGTCGCCGGGCATGGCCTGGCGGACCGTCCCGATCACCCGGTCGAACGGCACGGCTTGTCCCCGGGCGACCGCATCGCGCGCGATGTCCTGGTCGCCGCGCCCTGACTCGCGGTTGCGGTCCTCGCGGCCGCCGCGGTCCTGGCGTCCCCGGGCCGCGTCGCGTCCCCCGTCGCGCCGTCCCTCGTTCCCGCCGAAGAGAGAGCCGAAGAAGTTGGAGAGGCCGTTGCCCTCGCCGCCGCGGCCGCGTCCGTCGGATCCGCGCCCGCGTCCGCCGCCGTCGTCCGAGCCGCGCCCGCGTCCGCCGCCGTCGTCCGAGCCGCGCCCCCTGCCGCCGCCGTCGTCCGACCCGCCGGAGGAACCGCCCGAGCCACCCGAAGAGCCGCCGGAGCCGCCGGACGACCCACCGGAGTCGCCGCCGCCACCTCCACCGCCGCCGCCACCACCGCCCCCGCCGCTGTCTCCGTCCTTCGCCAGGACGGGAGCCGGCGCGAGCACGGTGCACAGCGTCGCCGCCGCGCCGATCAGGGACGCGGAGACGCACAGGCTGCGGGCAAGGGCGGACGGGCTGCGCATGGTCATCCGTCAAATTATCCGAAGATGCCTGACAAAACGCTGACGTATCCCGTCAGGCCCGTGGCGGACGGCCCTCCTTATACCATCGACATCGGCTCGAGCCGACGTGCATCGAGAGGGAGTTTCTCATGGTGATGAATTTGAGGGTTCTGCTGACGACGTCGGCTTGCGCGGTTGCGCTGGGACTTGCTGCGGCAGGCCCTGCCGCGGCGCGGTCCGTCGAGGACGCCGGCGTCGCTTCGGTGACGAAGGCCGCTTCATCCGCCTCGGCGGGATCCATCGTGGTCGCGAAGGGTGGCGATGGCGGTGGATCGGGCGGCGGCGGTGGCGGCGGCGGTGGTGGCGGCGGCGGGTCCGGGTCTTCCGGCTCGTCCGGCGGTTCGGATGACGGCGGCGGTCGCGGCCGCGGTTCTGACGACGGCGGCGGCCGGGGGCGCGGGTCGGACGACGGCGCCGGCCATGGCCGTGGACGGGGAGCGGACGACGGCCCCGGGCACGTGCGCGGAGGCCACGGTATGGACGACGGGGCCGGTCATGACCGCGGCCAGCACCAGAACCGGACGAGGAGCCGGACGCGTGGCGCCGACGACGGCATGGTGCGCACCCCGACCTCGACAGCGACCACCGGAACCGACATCCGTCGCGAGGATCGTCGCCTCGACCGTCGCCAGGATCGCCGCCAGCCCTGAAGTCCAGCGTCACGGGTTGAGGCCGGAGGCCGGGCGGCAGCGCCCGGCCTCTCTCGTTCGGGCGCTTGCCCGGACCTCAGTGCGCGTCGATGAGCTGCGTGGGACGTGCCACGCGACGCAGGGCGTCCGGGTCCGTCACCGCGATGACCGCACCCCGGAAGCTGACACCGTGGGGCTCCAGGGAGGCGATGGTCCGCGACAGGTTCTCGGGGGTCATGCCGAGAAGGGCCGCCAGCGTCCGCTTGCGGAAGGGCAGGCGGATCGGATCGGAGCCGGCAGACATGACGTGGGCATGCAGCACCCAGTTCGCTAGCCGCTCCGTGGAGTTGCGCAGCTTCTGATTGTTGATCTCCCGCACGAGCATCCGGTTGATCTGTGCGATCTCCAGTACCATCGCGTGGCAGAAGCCGTGGTCGCTGGCCAGCGCCTCACGCACGGCGGCGGCCGGCATCATCACGGCGCGGCACGTGCCGATGGTGCGTGCCTGCGATAGGGTGGGCTGGTCGGTCAGCACGGCCGAGGTGGTGAACGGCTGGCCAGGGGGCACGATGCAGATGGCGCCCTCGCTGTTGCCGTGGCTGGCGGCGAGTTCGACCGATCCCTCGAGCAGCAGGAAGAGGAAGTCCGGCTGCTGACCCTGTTCAAGCAGAATCACGCCGGCCGGAAAGGTCTGGATGAACGACACGGCCATGAGGCGGCCGAACGTGTCGTTCGACATCGCCCTGAAGAGGGGGATGCCGCGGGTCATCTGCATGTCTTCGGTGCGCATCGCGCTGCTCTCCACGGTGCCTCGGGCGGCGCTCCTGTGGAAGGGCCGCGGTCGACGCTGTCTGGCGGGATGATGAGAAGGCCGGCCTCAAGCGGAAGCAGCGGCGTGGGGCGCGAGCGGCGTTGGTCGCGATGCAACCTCTCTACCGTGTTCGGCGAGGCTGCACTATTCGATGGACCACTTACGCCTCAACGAATGGGGCAAGTCAATACGACGAATGGACTTTCATCCCTTTTGGGAAACGCGATGATGAATTCGGGGCCCGTGATGCGACGGCTCCGCATGGCGCCGGCGCCGCTGGAGCCCTATGTCCGGGAACAAAAGCGCGGAGATTCGCCCATGGACCTCACAGGCCTCCACCACCTCACCGCCGTTTCGGCCGACGCCCGCGGCAACCACGCCTTCTACACCCGGGTGCTCGGCATGAAGCTGGTGAAGCGCACGGTGAACCAGGACGACGTCAGCGCCTACCACCTCTTCTACGGCGACGGCATGGCCTCGCCGGGCAGCGACATCACCTTCTTCGAGTGGCCGGTGGGCCGGGAGCAGCGGGGGACGAATTCGGTCACCCGCACGGCGCTGCGCGTCGGCTCCGCGGCCTCGCTGGAATGGTGGGCGAAGCACCTGGCGCAGCACGGCCGCACGCATGGCGGCGTGCGGGAACGCGCGGGTCGCGCGACCCTGGAGTTCGAGGATCCAGAGGGCCAGAGGCTGGCCCTCGTCGACGATGGCGGCGTGGGCGCCGCGCACCCCGTCGCCGAGAGCCCGGTGCCTCCCGAGCACCAGATCAGGGGGCTGGGGCCGGTGACGCTGACGGTCGCGGACGCGCGGCGAACCGACCTGGTGCTCACGCGGATTCTCGGCATGCGGCCCGCCCGCCACCACAAGGACGGCAACCGCGACGTGCTCGTCTACCAGATGGGGGAGGGCGGCGCCCACGCCGAGGTGCACGTGACGGAGCGCAGCGACCTCCCCGTGGCGCGGCAGGGCGCGGGTGCCGTGCATCACGTCGCGTTCCGGATGCCGGACGCGGACTACGAGGCCTGGACGGAGAGGCTGAAGCAGATCGGCGTGCCGTCGAGCGGCCCCGTGGACCGCTACTACTTCCGCAGCCTCTACTTCCGGGAGCCCAACGGCATCCTGTTCGAGCTGGCCACCGACGGCCCGGGCTTCGACGTCGACGAGCCGATGGCCGACCTCGGCCGCCGGCTGGCGCTGCCGCCGTTCCTCGAGGGCCGCCGCACGGCGATCGAGGCAGGCCTGAAGCCGATCGACTAAGTCTCAGCCGACCACGGCCTCGGCCTCGATCTCGACCTCGTAGTCGCCGATGAGGTCGCCGGCCTCGACCATGGTGTTGGCGGGCCGGATGTCGCCGAAGTAGAGCCCGTGCGCACGCGCGACGGGCTCCCACTTCGTGACGTCGCGCACGTAGATGCGCGTGCGCACCACGTCCGCGAGGCTGCCCCCGAGCGCGGCGATGCTGGCGGCGATCTTGTCGAGGACGTAGACCGTCTGCCCGCCGGGATCGCCCGGACAGACGATCTCGCCGGCCCCGTGGGTCGCCGTCGTGCCGCTCACGTAGATGCGGTCGCCGACGCGCACGGCGCGCGAGTAGCCGCACAGCGGCTCCCAGATGCTGCCGCTGTCGACGCGCAGGCGTCCGGGCCTGCCCTCGACCGGCACGGCCTTGAAGAACTTCGGCACGCTGTCGAGGTGATGGCTGAGGTCGCCCGACGCCGTGAGGAACGGCGGCTTGCGGTACTCGTCGCCGCAGTCGCCCGGCAGCGGACGCGAGCGGGAGAATGCCTCGTCGAGGTGCGCCCGGTCGGCGTCGTCGAGGCGGATGTCGAAGGCCTTGAGGTTGTCGGCGCGGTGCTCGCGCTCGCCGAGCCGGGCCCCGATGATGACGGCGGCCACGGCCGGGTGGTCGAGCACCCACCGCGTCGCGACGTTGGGGATCGACGCGCCGTGGCGGCGGGCCACCGCGTCGAGCGCCGCGAGGATGCGCTGGAGCGCGTCCCACCCGCCGATGGCGTCCACGAAGCGCTTGTATTTCATCTTGCTCCAGTCGCCGATCGCGTCCGGCTCCGGAGCGCCCAGCCAGCGGCCGGACACGAGGCCGCCGCCAAGCGTGCCGTAGGCGAGGAGCCTGACACCGTTCTCGAGGCAGAAGGCGCTCATCTCGCCCGCGGCCCGGCGATCCAGCACGGAGAAGCTGACCTGGTTGGAGGCGACGGGGATGCCGTGCTTCACGAGGACCCGCAGGTGCGCGGTGTCGAAGTTGGTCACCCCGAGATGGCCGATGATGCCTTCCTCGCGCAGCTTCGCGAGGCCCTTCATCGCGTCGAGGTAGCCGGGGTGCTCGAACGTCCACCAGTGGAACTGCATCAGGTCGATGCGGTCGAGGCCCATCCTGTCCAGACTGCGGCGGACCCCGTCGCGAACGACGTCCTCCGTCATCGGGCCGGGCTTCGGGCACCACTTGGTGAAGGCGGTCGCCCGCGGGGCCTCTCCGGCGCGGCCCTTCGCGAGCAGGCGGCCGGCAATGATCTCGGCGCTGCCGTAGTGATCGGCCATGTCGAAGGTGTCGAAGCCCGCGGCCGCGTAGGCGGAGAGTTCCGCCGCGCCGGCGTCCGGATCGATCGTCTGCCCCCCTCGCTCGATGTCGGCGACCTGCCACAGGCCGGTCACGAGGCGGCTGATCTCGAGCCCCGGCGCGAGTTCGGTGCGGGGCGGTCTCATGGTGGACATCTGCGGGATTCCCGGAGGCTGGACGGACGGCGACTATAGCCGAGCGACCCGCCGCCGCCAGCGTCTCACGCGCGCAGCACGCTCGCGAGATCGACTGCGCCCGTGGCGCTCCCGTCGAGGTCGATATCGTGCTCGACGTGCGAGAGGTGATGCTCCATCAGCGAGGCGGCGCGGTCCCCGTCGCCACGCTCCAGGGCCTCTACCAGTGCCTCGTGCTCCTGCGTTCCGCACTGCGAGGCGCGGGTCGTGCCGTAGAGTGCGATGACCAGCGCGGAGCGCGAGATCAGCTCGCGCAGGAAGCCGGCCAGCACGTCCTGACCGGCGATCTCGGCGATCCGCATGTGGAAATCGCCCGAGAGGCGGATGGCGGCCGAGCGGTCACCGCGGCGAAGCGCCGCGTCCTCGTCCGCTAGGTGCCGGCGCAAGATGGCGAGGTCGGCCGGAGTGCGCAGCCGGGCCGCATCCCGCACGAGGGCCTTCTCGACCACGCGGCGGGCGTGGAAGACCTGCCGCGCCTCCAGCGGAGAGGGGGAGGCGACGGCGGCGCCCTTGTTCGGGCGGATCGTGACGATGGCGTCGCGCGCCAGCATCCGCAGCGCGGCGCGCACGATGGTGCGGCTGACACCGAACGTGGCGCCGAGGTCGTCCTCGCCGAGCCGGGTGCCGGGCGGGAGACGGTGCTCGACGACGGCGCGCACGATGGCGTCGGCGATCTCCAACGCGCGATCGGCCTTGCCCCCTTCGGTCTCGCCCATGGCCGTCGCACTCCCCGTCGCGGTTGTCAGGATGCCACGAACTGTGTGCGATCCGGTGGCCATATTGTATACGATCCATCGCCTCGATCGTATCCAAGTGCACGCTTCTTGGGCATCCGCTGGAGCTGGGCCGGAAGGTCCGTCGGCTGCAAGCCCTTGAATCCCATCGCGGCGCTGTAAAAACGTCGCACGCGGCGGCTCTGGCACGGCCCTTGAAGAGCGTCCTCCGGACCATGGAGTGACGCGTGAAGGGCTCTGCTCTCGAACTGGTCAAGGTCACCAAGCGGTACGGCGCCACCACGGCCGTCGACGCCATCGACCTCAGGGTGCCGGCAGGCACCTATTGCTGCCTGCTCGGGCCCTCCGGCTGCGGGAAGACGTCGACGCTGCGCATGATCGCCGGCCACGAGGCGGTGAGCGGCGGCGACGTGATCATCGGCGCCTCGAACGTCACGGACCTGCCGCCGGCGGCGCGCGGCACGGCGATGATGTTCCAGAGCTACGCGCTGTTCCCGCATCTCGACTGCGTCGAGAACGTCGCCTTCTCGCTGAAGATGAAAGGCGTCGACAAGGCGACGCGTCGCCAGCGGGCGATGGAGCTGCTGACGCTCGTCGCCATGGAGCCCTACGCGGAGAGGCTTCCCGCACAACTCTCCGGCGGCCAGCAGCAGCGCGTGGCGCTGGCGCGCGCGCTGATTACCGAGCCGCAGATCCTGCTCCTCGACGAGCCGCTCTCGGCCCTCGACCCGTTCCTGCGCGTCAAGATGCGGGCGGAACTCAAGGCCATGCAGAAGCAGCTCGGCATCACCTTCGTCCACGTCACCCACGGGCAGGACGAGGCGATGGCGCTCGCCGACCTGATCGTGGTGATGAACCGCGGCCTCATCGAGCAGGCGGGCTCGCCGCGCGACGTCTTCAACCATCCGCGCACGGCCTTCGTGGCGCGCTTCATCGGCGGCCACAACGTCATCGAGACGGATGCGGGGCCAATCGCGGTGCGCGCGGACCGGATCCGGCTGAAGCGCGGCCCCGGCGGCCTCGTCGCGGCCCGCGTCCGCGACGTCGAGTACCAGGGAACCTTCGTGCAGGTCGGCCTCGAGGCCGCCCAGTGCAGGGACATGACGGCCCAGGTGAGCGAGGCGGCGTTCGACGCCGAACCGCTCCAGCCCGGCGACGCGGTCGCCGTGAGCTGGGCCGACAGCGACATCCATCGTCTAACCCCCGCCGCCTGACGCGACGGGCCAACTGGGAGTGGGCACATGACCGACGACAGCACGACGAAGACGGGCGTTTCCCGTCGAACGATCCTCAAGGGTGCCGGTGCTGCCGCCGGCGCTGCCGCGGGCTCGGGGGCCATCACCGGCTTCCCGGCGGTGTTCTCGCAGGAGAAGAAGGTCCTGCGCTACCTCGGCACCGCGGTGAACCAGGCCGACGACATCAACAAGCAGCTGCTCAAGGACACGGGCATCACGCTCGAGTACATCTCGGCGACGACGGACGACGTGACCAAGCGGGTCATCACGCAGCCGAACTCGTTCGACATCCTCGATACCGAGTACTTCAGCCTCAAGAAGCTGATCCCGTCGAAGAACATCCTTGCGCTCGACGCGAAGAAGATCAAGGAGTTCAACAACATCACCCCCATCTTCACGAAGGGCGAGCTGCCCAACGGCAAGAAGATCGGCGACCAGGGCACGGCGCCCAAGAAGGTGATGTTCCTCGACGGCAAGGACTCCACCACGTTCGCCAAGGGCGTGACGGAGTGGGTCACCCTGATCCCGACGGTCTACAACGCCGACACGCTCGGCATCCGCCCCGACCTGATCAAGCGCCCGATCGAGAGCTGGAAGGAGCTGCTGAATCCCGAGTTCAAGGGCAAGGCCTCGATCCTCAACATTCCGTCGATCGGCATCATGGACGCCGCGATGGTCGTCGAGGCGTCCGGCCTCTACAAGTACCCCGACAAGGGGAACATGACGAAGCAGGAGATCGACCTCACCATCAAGGTCCTCACCGAGGCGAAGAAGGCCGGCCAGTTCCGCGCCTTCTGGAAGGACTTCAACGAGTCCGTCAACCTGATGGCGTCCGGCGAGACGGTCATCCAGTCGATGTGGTCGCCCGCGGTCACGGCCGTGCGCTCTAAGGGCATCCCCTGCGTCTTCCAACCGCTCAAGGAAGGCTACCGCTCCTGGGCGTCCGGCTTCTGCGTCTCGAAGGGCGTTTCGGGCAAGAAGCAGGAGTGGGCCTACGAGTTCGTGAACTGGTTCCTCTCCGGCTGGGCCGGGGCCTACCTCAACCGGCAGGGCTACTACTCGGCGGTGCTGCCCACCGCCAAGAAGTTCATGACCGAGGACGAGTGGGGCTTCTGGATGGAGGGCAAGCCGGCCAAGAACGACATCAAGGCCCCGGACGGCTCGCTCCTCGAGAAGGCCGGTTCGACGCGCGACGGCGGCTCCTACGACCAGCGCATGGGCAGCGTCGCCTGCTGGAACGCCGTCATGGACGAGAACGACTACATGGTCCGCAAGTGGAACGAGTTCATCGCGGCCTGAGGTCGTCGACGAACGCCTGAGCGCGGGGTCAATTCCGCCCGCCGCTCCAACGGTTGCCCCTCCCCGTTCGGGGAGGGGTCCATCCTGCGACGACCTGCCCGTCCGCCGAGAGCTTCCCGACGTGAAACCGACGAGCGCCTTCACCCTTCCGGCCTGGCTGCAGGCTGCGCCGCTGGCGCTGGTCTTCGCGCTCTTCTTCCTGGTCCCGCTCGCCTTCGTCGTGATGGTGAGCTTCTGGGACTACAACGAGTACGCGATGCTGCCGGGCTTCACGCTGCGCAGCTACGTCGAGACGTTCGAGGGCTGCTACGACCAGCTGCCCGAGGTCTGCACGATCCTGAAGACCTACTGGTCGACCGTGTTCTTCTGCTTCACGGTGTGGCTGCTGACGCTGCTGATCGGCTTCACGATCGCCTATTTCCTCGCCTTCCACGTCCGCTCGATCACCGTGCAGATGACACTCGCGGTGATCTGCACGATCCCGTTCTGGACCTCGAACGTGATCCGCATGATCTCGTGGATCCCGCTGCTCGGCCGCAACGGCCTCGTCAACCAGGGGCTGATCAAGCTCGGCGTCATCAAGGAGCCGCTGGAGTGGCTGCTCTACTCCGACTTCGCGGTGATCCTCGCCTTCGTGCACCTGTTCACGTTCTTCATGGTCATCCCGATCTTCAATTCGATGGCGCGCATCGACAAGCGGCTGATCGAGGCCGCCTACGACGCCGGCGCGTCGGGCTGGCAGACCTTGTGGAACGTCGTCATCCCGCTGTCGAAGCCGGGGATCGTCATCGGCTCGATCTTCGTCATCACCATCGTGATGGGCGACTTCGTCACCATAGGCGTCATGGGCGGCCAGCAGATCGCCTCGGCCGGCAAGATCGTCGAGACGCGGCTCAACGCACTGCAGTTCCCGCCTGCGGCGGCCAACGCGGTGATCCTGCTCGCCGTCGTCCTCCTGATCATCACGGCGATGAACCGCTTCGTCGACGTGCGCAAGGAGCTGTGACGCGATGCGCGAGGGTCGCCCCGCCTCCTTCTACTGGCTCGCCCCGTTCTTCGGCGCCTTCGTGCTGTTCCTCTACGGGCCGATGATCGCCATCGTCGTGCTGTCGTTCCAGGGGCCCGAGGGCGGGCTTACCTTCCCCCTGCGTGGCCTTTCGCTGCACTGGTTCCGCAAGCTGTGGAGCGGCGGCGGCATCGTCGACATCAAGGGCGCCTTCGTGCGCTCGATCTTCATGAGCCTCACCGTCATGGTGGTGACGGTGGTCGTCTCGGTGCTCGCGGGGCTCGCCTACCGCAAGCGCTTCTTCGGCCAGAACCTCGTGTTCTACGTCACCATCGCCAGCCTGATCGTGCCGTCCATCGTCACCTCGCTGGGCATCGCCCTGCAGTTCCGCCTGCTCGACGACGCCATCCGCAACAACGGGCCGGAGTGGCTCACCGACGGCTACACGACGGCGATGGGGCTCTACACGTCCGGCATGGGGGCGCACCTCACCTGGACGCTGCCCTTCGGCCTCCTGATCATGTTCGCCATCTTCAACCGCTTCGACCACCGGCTGGAGGAGGCGGCGCGCGACCTCGGCGCGACGCCGTGGCAGACGTTCCGCCATGTCGTGCTGCCCATCATCCTGCCGTCGCTGGTCGGGGTCGGGCTGTTCGGGTTCACGCTGTCGTGGGACGAGATCGCCCGGTCGTCGCAGTCCATCGGCGAGAAGAACACGCTGCCGCTGGAACTGCAGGCCTTGACGACGACGATCACGACGCCCGAGATCTACGCCCTGGGGACGGTTACCACCGCGGTGTCCTTCCTCGTCATCGGCGTGGCGCTCGCGGCAATCCTCGTGCTGCGATCCCGCCAGGCGCGCAAGGGCTCCGACGCGGGCCAGGGACTTGTGTGAGCGCGATGCTCCTTCACGTGGTGAACCCCAACACGACCGCCGCCATGACGGCGCGGATCGCCGCGGCCGCGCAGGCGGCGGCTTCGCCCGGCACGACGGTGCGCGCGACGACGCCGCAGGCGGGCCCGGTCTCCATCGAGGGCTTCTACGACGAGGCCTTCTCCGTGCCCTTCATGCTCGGCGAGATCGCCGCCGCGGAGGCGGCGGGCGCCACGGCCCACGTCATCGCTTGCTTCGACGACACGGGCCTCGAGGCGGCGCGCTGCATCGCGCGGGGGCCGGTGATCGGCATCGGCGAGGCGGCGTACCACGTGGCGAGCCTGCTGGCGCATCGCTTCAGCGTCGTGACAACCCTGTCGCGCTCCATCCCGGCGCTGGAGAACAACCTCCTGCGCTACGGGCTCGACCGACGCTGCGCGCGGGTGAGGGCCAGCGAGGTGCCGGTGCTCGAGCTCGACGACCCGGCCTCGGACGCCGTTTCTCGAATCTCGGCGGAGATCGAGCGGGCGAAGTCGGAGGATGGCGCGGAGGCCATCGTGCTCGGCTGCGCCGGCATGGCGGACCTCGCGGCGAGCCTGTCGCGGACGCATGGGATCCCGGTGGTGGACGGCGTCGCGGCCGCGGTGCGGCTCGCCGAAGCCGTGGTGGGGCTGGGACTCACCACGTCGAAGTCCGGCGGCTATGCCTCGCCGAGGGCGAAGCCCTACACTGGGGTCTTCGCCCCGTTCGCTCCCCGGTAGATGCCATGCCCGAGACACCCGTCATCCGCCCGATGAGCCGTCGTGATCTCGACGTCGCCATCGAATGGGCGGCGGCGGAAGGGTGGAATCCCGGCATTGCCGATGCCGACGCCTTCCTCGCGACCGACCCGGCGGGGTTCCTGATGGCCTCCGTGGGCGGGGAGCCAGCCGCCTGCGTCTCGGTCGTCGCCTATGACGACGCGTTCGGTTTCCTCGGCTTCTACATCGCCACGCCGGCCTTCCGCGGAAGGGGCTACGGCATGGCGACGTGGGCGGCCGGCATGGAGCGGCTCGGAAGCCGGGTCGTCGGCCTCGACGGGGTCGTGGCGCAGCAGGACAACTATCGGAAGTCGGGCTTCGTGCTGGCCCACCGCAACGTGCGCTTCGAGGGTGTCTCCCGCGCCGACATGCCGGGCGACCCGCGGCTCGCCCGCATCGGGCAGGGGATCCTGCCCTCGATCGTGGCCTATGACCGCGCCTTCTTCCCGACGCCGCGCGATGCCTTCGTCACCCGCTGGACGCGCGAGGGCGGTCGGGTCGGCTATGCGCTCGTCGAGGACGGAGATGTGATCGGCTACGGCGTCATCCGGCGGGCCCGGTCGGGACACAAGATCGGGCCGCTCTTCGCGCAGACGCCGACCGACGCGGACATCCTGTTCCGGGCGCTCGCCTCGACGGCGAAGGGGGAGATTGTGGTGCTCGATCCGCCGGAACCCAATGAGGAGGCGCTGGCGCTGGCCGAGCGGCACGACCTTTCGCCGTCGTTCGAGACGGCGCGCATGTACCGCGGGCCGGCCCCCGACCTCCCGCTCGACCGCATCTTCGGCATCACCACCTTCGAACTCGGCTGACGGCGCACGGCCGCGCCCTTCTTTCCGTCCTCTCCTGGAGCACGACATGGCGACCTACGACCTGGCAATCCGCGGCGGCACCGTCGTGACCGCGGCCGACGTCACGCGCTGCGACATCGGCGTGAAGGACGGCCGGATCGCGGTTCTTGCCGACGCGGTGACGGACGCGGCGCGAACGATCGACGCGAGCGGCCTGCTGGTCATGCCGGGAGGCATCGACAGCCACGTCCACCTCGCCCAGCACGCCTACGGCGCGCAGATGGCGGACGGTTTCGAGACGGGATCGCGGTCGGCGGTGGCCGGCGGCAACACGACGATCATTCCCTTCGCGCTGCAGCCGCGCGGTGCTTCGCTGCGCGAGAGCGTGAAGGCCTACCACCGGGAGGCCGACGGCCACTGCATGGTGGACTACGGTTTCCACCTCATCGTCACCGACCCGTCGCCGACGGTCCTCGGCCAGGAACTGCCGGCGCTGGTGGCGGACGGCTACACCTCGTTCAAGGTCTTCATGACCTACGACGACATGGTCCTCAACGACCGGCAGTTGCTTGAAGTGTTCGATTGCGCGCGCCGCGAGAAGGCGCTCGTCATGGTCCATTGCGAGGGCTACGACGCGATCAAGTTCATGACGGAGAGGCTGGAGGCGGCGGGCCGCACGGCGCCCTACTACCACGCCGTCTCCCGGCCGCAGGTGGTGGAGCGCGAGGCCGCGCACCGGGCGATCTCGCACTCCGAGCTCCTCGACGTGCCGATCATGATCGTCCACGTCTCGGGCCGGGAGGCGATGGAGCAGATCCGCTGGGCGCAGCAGCGCGGCCTCAAGGTCTATGGCGAGACCTGCACGCAGTACATCTCGCTGACGGCCGACGACCTCAAGGGCCTCAACATGGACGAGACAGGCGGCAAGTACGTCTGCTCGCCGCCGCCGCGCACGCGCGCCGACTGGGACGCGATCTGGGAGGGCATCCAGACGGGCGTGTTCCAGACCTTCTCGTCGGACCACTGCCCCTACTTCTACGATGGTGATGCGGGCAAGCTGAACGCCAAGGCGCGGACGTCCTTCCGCTGGGTGCCGAACGGCATCCCGGGCGTGGAGGTGCGCCTGCCGATCCTGTTCTCCGAGGGCGTCGTGAAGGGGCGGATCACGCTCGAGCAGTTCGTGGCGCTGACCTCCACCAACCACGCCAAGATGTACGGGCTCTATCCGCGCAAGGGATCGCTCGCGGTCGGCGCGGATGCCGACATCGTGCTGTGGGACCCGGCCCGCAGGGTGACGATCAGCCAGAGCCTCATGCACCACGGCGCGGACTACACGCCGTGGGAGGGATTCGAGGTCACCGGCTGGCCGGTGCGCACGATCCTGCGCGGCGAACTCGCCTATGACGACGGCAAGGTGCTCGCAACGCCGGGGCAGGGACATTTCCTGCCCCGGGCGCTTTCGCCCTACGCCCGTCCGCGCGGTACAGGCTCGGCCTACGCCTGAGCCGGGACCGCGTCAGGCGGACTCCGAGACCTTGGCGCTCTCCGCGGCCGCGTCGATGTGGGCGCGAAGCTCGGCGTCGATGCCGAGCTGGTCGGCGAGCGAGGCGAGGAAGTCCTGCTCCTCCCGCGTATCCGGATCCACGGTGAGGCGCGCGGCGGTGTAGATCTCCACCGCCTCCTCGGGACCCTCGGCGAGCGCGGCGAGGTCCATCGGCGTGGCCGGCCGGGCGAACTCGCCCTCGAGGAAGGCCGCGGCCTCCGCGGAGAGGCCCAGCTGGCGCAGGCCGCCGACGATGCGTCCGCGCTCCACATCGTCGACGACGCCGTCGGCCGAGGCGGCGGCGATCATTGCCCGCAGCATGACGGTCGCATGGGCCTGGTCGGCGGCCGCGTCGCCGGTCTCGCCGAAGGGGCTCGCCGCCGGCGCGGGCTGCACCTCGCCGCTGCCCGGCAGGGCGAGCGGTGGCTTGCCGGCCTGGTAATTCCTGAAGGCCTGATAGGCGAGGCCGCCGATCAGCGCGAGGCCGCCGAGCTTGGCCGTGTCCAGCGCCAGTCCGCGACCCGCCTTGGTGCCGAGGAAGAGCCCGGCGAGGCTGCCGAGGGCCGCCCCCGACGCGAACGGGTTGTCCTGCGCCATCCCCTTCGCCCTGCCTGCGAGGTCACCGGCCGGCCCGCCTGCCAGCTTGCCAAGGATATCGTTGATCGCCTGGGTCGCGCCGGTGTCCCGTCCGGCCGTCTGGAGGCCCTGCGTGGCCTGCCCGAGGACCGCGCCGAGCAGCCCGCCCAGCCCGCCGCCCGCCGCGCTGCCGCCGGTTCCTCCCTGCTGCACCTGCGACAGGACCCCGCCGAGCATGTCGGCGAGACCGCCGCCCTGCCGCGCCCCGGGCGCCGACGGGCTCTGGCTCGCGGCCATCATGGCGTCGAGCAGCTTCTTGGCATCGAACATGGCTCACCTCCTCCTGGATGAAGAGGCAGTACATCACAATTCGTGCGCGACTGTGACGGCCCTCAGCCGCGCAGTTGTGCCGCAGCCGCCGAAAGAGCCGTGATGCGGGCCCAGTCGCCGGACTTCAGCGCGTCGGCCGGCGTGATCCACGACCCGCCCACGCAGACGACGTTCGGCAGCGCCAGGTAGGACGGAGCCTTGGCCGCGTCGATGCCGCCGGTCGGGCAGAAGGTGAGGTGGGGCAGCGGCCCCGCCAGCGACTTGAGGTAGGCGACGCCGCCCGCCGGCTCCGCCGGGAAGAACTTCATCACGTGGTGGCCGAGTTCGGCCATCGCCATCGCCTCGCCAGCCGTGGCCACGCCGGGCAGGAGCGGTGCCGGGCCTTCCGCCGCCGCCTCCGCAAGACGCTGCGTCGCGCCGGGGCTGACGAGGAAGGTGGCGCCCGCCGAGGTGGCCTCCTTCACCTGCGACGGGGTGAGCACCGTCCCGGCCCCGACCATGGCGTCGGGGACATGGCGGGCGATCGCTTCCATGGCGGCCAGCGCCACGTCCGTCCGCAGCGTGATCTCGAGCGCGCGGAGGCCTCCCGCCACGAGGGCCTGCGCCAGCGGGACCGCCTGGTCGAGCCGGTCGATCGTCAGCACCGGAACGACGGGCGCGATGCGCAGCACGGCGAGGAGGCTGTCGTTGCGGGACACGGTCATCGGAGGCTCCCTGCTTCCTGTTTCCGCGTCGGATGTGCACTGCGGCGCCTGCCGCGTCAACGCGAAGCCGGCCTTCAGCCGCCGGAACCGGTGCGTCGGGCCGACGTTGGGCGCGGCCATCCATGCGCGAGGCCCGCCATGACAGACCGCAGTCCCCGCAGCGGCGCTCCCCGCCGCCGGACGTCGTTCCTCACCGCCCTTCTGCTTGGGACGGGAGCGGCCCTGGTGGCCCGGCGGGAGGCCGGCGGGCGCCGCGCCACCGGCGACGGTCGCCGTCCTGCCCTCCCTGCCGGATCCGGCGACCGCGGCCGGACGGCACAGTCGCCGACGCAGATGCCCGCTCGGGGATGGAAGGACGTCCTGCTGCGCGTGTGGCGGGAGACGTCACGGGACCGGCTGCTGTCGGTGGCGGCCGGCGTCACCTTCTACGCTCTGCTGGCCCTCGTCCCGGCCATCGCCGCCTTCGTCTCGCTTTATGGCCTCGTGGCGGATCCCGGTACGGCTGCGCGGCACATCGACATCCTCGGAGGGGTCCTGCCGGGCGGAGCGATGGACATCATCGGCGAACAGGTCGGGCGTATCGCCTCCCAGGAGGGGCAGACGCTGGGCTTTGCGCTGGCCGGAAGCGTTCTCGTGTCGCTGTGGAGCGCCAACGCCGGCATGAAGGCGCTGATCGATGCCCTCAACGTCGTCTACGAGGAGGACGAGAAGCGCTCCTTCATCCGGCTGACCTCGGTCTCGCTCGCGTTCACGGTCGGCGCCATGCTGTTCGCGCTCGTTGCCGTCGCGGCCGTCGTGGTGGTCCCTGTCGTGCTGGGCGCCATCGGGCTCGGCGAAACGACGGGCACCCTCGTGCGGCTCGGGCGCTGGCCGCTGCTGCTGGTCGTCGTCGCCCTGGCCCTGTCCGTCGTCTACCGGTACGGGCCGAGCCGCGACGAACCGCGCTGGCGGTGGGTGACGCCGGGAAGTGCACTTGCCGCCGTGCTCTGGCTCGTCGTGAGCCTTCTCTTCAACTGGTACGCGGCGAATTTCGCCAGCTACAATGAAACCTACGGATCACTCGGCGCGGCCATCGCCTTCATGACGTGGATCTGGCTGTCGACGGCCGTGGTGCTGCTTGGCGGCGAACTCAACGCCGAACTGGAGCACCAGACGGTGGCCGACAGCACGGGCGGTCCGGAGCGGCCGCTCGGTGAGCGCGGTGCGCGCATGGCCGACACGGTGGCGGAGCGTCCCTGAAGGAGCCGGGGAACCTCCGTCGCTGCAGGCTCGTTCCCGACCGCGCCACGATCGAATCCAAGGGGCGCCGGGGGGCGCAGATCCCGGCGACGGGAGCGCCGCCATGCTCAGATGGGCCCTCATCTTCTTTGTCGTCTCGCTCGTCGCAGGCTTCTTCGGCTTCACGGGCGTGTCCGCCGCGTCGGCACGGATCGCCAAGATCCTGTTCGTCGTCGCCATCCTGATCTTCGTGGTGCTGCTCGTCCTCGGCCTCCTCGCCGGGGAAGCCTTGTTCTGAGGCGGTGAGCGCGGCCGGCTGGGCCTTCGCGGGGCTTCTGGCGCTGCTCCTTTGGCGCGCGCCGGAAGCCGTCTTCCTCCTGTTCGGGGGTCTGCTCCTCGGTGTTCTCCTCGACACGCTGGCGCTGCACGTGCGTCGTGCGACGGGCTGGCCGCCGATGTGGTCGCTCGGCGTGGTTGTCGTCGTGATTGCCGGCCTTCTCGGCTGGGGCGCATGGAGCGGCGGCGTCGGCTTCGTCCGCGAGGTCGACGACTTCGGGCGGACGCTGGTGCGGCAGGCGCGGGAACTCGAAGGACAGCTGGCGCGCGCCGGGCTTGACCCGGCCGCGCTCGTCGATCCCGCTGCCCGGGCATCGGAGGAGACGCCGAGGCCAACGCTGCTCGGGCTCCTGCTGCCCGACCCCCAGGCCCTGACACGCCAGGCGGGTGCGGCGTTCGGCGCCCTCTTCGGCTTCCTGGGCAACGTCGTGCTGGTGGTCTTCACGGGGCTCTTCGTCGCGGCCGACCTGCGTGGCCTCCGGCGTGCGGCCGTGCGCCTGGCGCGGCCGTCGAGGCGGGCCCGGGTCGCCGGCGCCGTGCGCGCAGCGCTCGAGACGCTGCGCTGGTGGCTCGTGGGGCAGGGCGTGACCATGGCCGCCATTGCACTGTCGCTGTGGCTGGCGCTCGCTCTCCTGGGTGTTCCCGGCGCCTTTCTCCTCGGACTGCAGGCAGGCCTCGTCAATTTCGTGCCGTACCTGGGTCCGGTCGTCTCCATCGTCCCCGTCACCCTGTCGGCCGCTCCTCTCGGGGCGGGGACGCTGGCGTGGTCGGCGGCGGCTTTCCTGCTGATTCAGACGCTCGAAGGCTACGTGCTCACGCCTCTCGTGCAGCGACGGGCCGTCGACCTCCATCCGGTGGCCACGCTGGCCGGTCTCGTCGTTTTCGGCGCGCTCTTCGGCGCGGCCGGCGTGGCCCTGTCGACGCCGATCCTCGCTGCCGGCCTTGTCATGGCCCGTCACCTCTCGCGGGAACCGGCGGCGCGACCGGCGAGTTGACCCTGCAAGCATGACCAATGGAGGACCGACGCGATGGGACGCGCAGCATTGCTGTGGCTGCTCGGGGTGCCGATCCCGATCATCCTGCTTCTCTGGTTCATTCGCTGAGGACGACCATGCCAGGCCACAAGTTCAAGATCGGACAGGCGGTGCGCATCGTTGTTTCCACGGACCTGCGCCGGCAGGTGAAGCAGGACCGCTTCGTGGTGCAGCGGCTGCTTCCGGAAACGCCTGAAGGCGAGCCGGGCTACCGCATCAAGAGCGATCGCGAGGCGTTCGAACGTCTCGTGGGCGAACGCGAAATCGCGGCCTGCTGACGTGTCGGGCGACCGCAATCTCGACCGGCTCCTCGCGGAAGCAGCCCGGATCGGCCGCGGCGACGCGACGGCCGGCGTCGCGCCCCGGCCGGACGGCGAAGTCCTCGCTTCCATCGCCCGCGGGTCCGCGGTCCGCGCCCGGGACCGCGATCAGCTGCTGCAGGCCTACCGCGACGCCCACAGGTCCGTCGCGCGACGAGAGGATCTCGTTGACGCTGCCTCCGAGATGTCCTTCCCCGCGAGCGACCCGCCGTCCTACATGGGCGGGACCGGGACCGCAGGCGGACCGGCCCCGCCCGAGGCGGAGCCGGAAAAGCCGAGCACCCGCGTGAGCGATCCCGCCGACGTGAAACCGGCGAAGGAGGACATCACGAACCCGGCGAGCGCCACGCCCGCGACGAAGCCTCCCGGCTCCTGAACCGCGGCAGCTCAGCTCTCGGCCTCCGGTCCCAGCACGTCGCGCACCCAGCGGAACGCTGCGTTCGCGGCGGGAACCCCCGCGTAGACGGCGGTCTGCAGGATCAGCGACCGCAGTTCCTGCTGCGTCACGCCATTCTTCAGCGCCGGGCGGACGTGGAGCTTGAACTCCTCCTCCCGGTGCAGAGCCACCATCATCGCCAGCGTCACGAGGGAACGCGTCTTCCACGGCAGCGTGGGGTCGCCCCAGACCTCGCCCCACGCGGTCCGCGTGATGAAGTCCTGCCAGGGCATCGCGAAGGATCCCGCGCCTTCCAGCGAGCGCTGCACGTGTTCCACGCCGAGCACCGACTTGCGGTTGGCGAGGCCCGTCTGGAAGGGATCGGAGACCGCGCGGGCGGAAGGGGCCTGCGCGTCGAGGAAGGCGAGCAGAATGGGATTCACGGCCTCGGGCCGCTCTGCCACCAGCAAGTGCGCCGTCTCGGGCACCACCTCCAGCCCCGCGCCGGGAATGGCGCGGGTGAGGTCCTCCGCCATGGCAACGGTGGTCACCGGATCGTCGGCGCCCGCCACCACCAGCGTCGGCGCCGTGATCCGCTGCAGGTGGGGGCGCAGGTCCATGTCGCGGATCGCGCGGCAGCAGGCGGCGTAGCCCGCCGCGTCGCAGGAGAGGAAGCGGCCGCGAAGGTGCGCGGCCACGGCCGGATGGCGCAAGGCCATCGCGGCGGTGAACCAGCGGGTCATCACGGCGTCGACGATCGCGCCGAGCCCCTTCTCCTCCACGGTGGCTGCCCGCGTTTCCCATCCCTCGGCGGGCGGCAGATGGGGTGCCGTCGCCATGAGAACGAGGCTCGCCACACGCTCGGGATGGTGGATCGCCAGGGCCTGCGCCGTCATGCCGCCGAGAGAGAGCCCCACGACGTGCGCTCGTGCGATCCCGAGTGCCGCGAGGAGGCCTGCGAGGTCCTCCGCCAGCCGCTCGATGCCGAAGCCGCCGCCGGCGAGGGGCGAGCGGCCGTGGCCGCGGGTGTCGTAGCGGATGACGCGGTACCGGCCGGCGAGGGCACGCGCCTGCGCGTCCCACATCTCGACCGTGGCGCCCAGCGAGTTCGAGAACACCACGGCTGGGGCGTCGGCCGGGCCGGTCTCGTCGTAGAACAGGCGGGCTCCGTCGACGTCGACGAGCGGCATGGGCTTCTCCCTCAGTCTGCGGCGACGCGGGTGCGCACGATTGCGGCGTGGGCGAGCGCGCGGTCGACGAAGCGACCGGCGGCCTCGACGGCGGGGCCGGCGTCGAAGGCGTCGGCCAGGCCCGCGCGGTCGATGCCCTCCGGCAGACCCTCTGCAACCAGCGCGTCGAGCAGCGTGCCGCCGCCGTCGCGGACCTTTTCCGCGGCGCGCTCGACCCGGTCATGGGCAGCGCCGCGTCCGAGCACCGGTGCGAGCCGCGCGGCCGCGGCGTCGGCGAACAGCAGGCCCCTGGTCATGGCGAGGTTCTCGGCCATGCGCCGCGTGTCGACCGCCAGCCCGGTGGCGAGGCGCCGCGCCTCGGAGAGGGCGCCCGCCGTGAGCCCGAAGAGTTGCGGGAGCGCGTGCCATTCGGCGTGCCATGCGCCGGCCGGGCGCTCGTGCGCGGCCGCCATCGCGTGGAGCATCGTGGCGGCGACACCCGGTGCGGCGGTGGCAGCGGCGAGGATCACCGTGCAGCCCACCGGGTTGCGCTTGTGGGGCATCGCCGACGATCCCCCGCGTCCGGGCACGTGCGGCTCGGCCACCTCTCCCACCTCCGTCGAGGCGAGGTGGGCGATGTCGGAGGCCATTTTTCCGAGGGCGCCGGCGAGCAGGGCGAGCCAGGTCGCCGCGTCGGTGGGACCGGCGCGGCGCGTGTGCCACGCCAGTGGCGGTGCGACGAGACGGAGGTCCCCAGCCATCGCTTCCAGCACTTCGGGCCCCTTCGCACCCAGCGCCGAGAGAGTTCCCACCGGTCCGGCCAGCGAGAGGACCAGAGTAGCCTCCTCGATGGCGGGGAGCCGCGCAGCGACGTCGCACAGGCCGGCAAGCCATCCGGCCGCCTTGAAACCGAAGGTGACGGGCGCGGCGTGCTGCCCGTAGGTGCGGCCGGCACACGGCGTCGCTCTATGCGCGGCGGCGAGCGCGGCGAGGCCGTCCAGTGTCGCGACGAGATCGGCCCGCAGCGCCTGGAAGGCCTCCCGCATCTGCAGCACGAGCGCGGTGTCGACGATGTCCTGCGTCGTCGCGCCCTTGTGGAAGTAGGGCTCCAGCTCGGCCGGCAGCCGCAGCTGGACAGCCTTGACGAAGGGGATGACGGGAACCCCCGCAATGCCGGTCGCGCGCCCGAGTGCCTGGAGATCCAGCGACCCTGGCTCGATGGCCGCGATGGCTTCGGCGAGCCCGGCGGGGACGAGCCCCACCGCCGCCTCGGCCCTCGCCAGCGCCGCCTCGACCCGCAGCATGGCCGCCAGCCGCGCCTCGTCGGTAAAGACCGCGCGCATGCGCGCGGTCGTGACGAGGGGGGAGAGCAGGTCGCTGTCGAGGGAGGAGAAGGCCATGGGCGCCAGTGTAGTGCGGGCCGCGACGTTTGCACCCCGTCCGGCCGACGGGGTGCTCGTGCAGGGCGTCAGGCGTCGAAGAACACCGTCTCGCCGTCGCCCTGCAGGCGGATGTCGAAGCGGAAGCGGCCGTCGCCGAGCGCCTCGGCCACCAGCGTCGCGCGCCGGTCCGCGGGGACGAGCCCGAGCACCGGGTCGGTGGTGTTGGCCCCGTCGCCGGGGAAATAGATCCGGGTGCGCAGGTGGGTCAGCATGCCGCGTGCGAACACCGTGACGTTGAGGTGCGGGGCGTGCAGGGCACCCTTCGCATCGCGGAAGCCGCCCGGCTTCACGGTGGTGAAGACGAAGCCGCCCTGCGCGTCGGTCGGCGACCGCCCGAACCCTGTGAAGCTCGAGTTGCCCCGGCCGGCGTCGGCGGGATGGGCATGGCGCCCGGAGGCGTCCGCCTGCCAGATCTCGATCATGGCGTCCGCGACGCCCTCGCCGGCGCCGTCGACGACGCGGCCCTCGATCTGCACGCGCTCGCCGGGCACGTCCGGCCCGGCCATGTCCGTCGAGAAGATCTCGCGCACGCCGTAGTCCTTCGGCGTTAGGCAGTAGGCGAAGAACGGTCCGACCGTCTGGGACGGGGTGATGCCGTCAGTCATCGTGGGGCTCCTCGGTCGGGGTCTGCTCGCGCCCGCGCAGAACGATGTCGAAGATATAGCCGAGCGCCCATTCGGGCTGCGTCGTGTCCATGTCGAAGCGCGAGATCAGGCGGTTGCGTGCCTTCTCGTCTGTAATGGAGTTGAAGATCGGGTCGAACGGGAACAGCGGGTCGCCGGGAAAGTACATCTGTGTGACAAGGCGCGACAGGAAGGACGGCCCGAACAGCGAGAAGTGGATGTGCGCCGGCCGCCACGCGTTGTGGTGGTTTCGCCACGGATAGGCGCCCGGCTTGATCGTCGTGAACTCGTAGCGCCCCTCGGCGTCGGTGACGATGCGGCCCGCCCCGGTGAAGTTCGGGTCCAGCGGCGCCGGGTGCTGGTCGTTGACGTGCACGTAGCGGCCTGCGGCGTTGGCCTGCCAGATCTCGAGCAGCGTGTTCGGCACGGGCCGGCCGTCCTCGTCGAGGACGCGGCCGCGCACGATGATGCGCTCGCCCAGCGGCTCGCCTGCGTGCTGCCGGGTCAGGTCGTTGTCGCCCGGGCGCACGCTCTCGTGGCCGTACACCGGGCCGGTGGTCTCCGAGAGCGTGTGCGGCAGGATGACGAGCGGCTGGCGGGGGTGCCGCAGGGCGGTGCTGCGATACCCCTCGAAGGCGTTCGAGGGGTGCGCGGCCGTGCTGCCGCGCGGATAGATGAGGCCCATGGCCCTTTCCTCCGGTTCCTGCGGAGCCGCAATGGCCGCCTCCGCGCCTTTCGGCCGCGCCGCCGCGACCGGTCGCCTCGCCATCGAGGCCGGGGGTTCTACAACCGTTCGATCGCCAGTGCCACGCCCTGCCCGACGCCGACGCAGAGCGTCGCGAGGCCGAGGCGCCCGCCGGAGCGGTCGAGGTGGCGCGCCAGCGTCAGCACCAGCCGCGCGCCCGAGGCTCCAAGCGGATGGCCGAGCGCGATGGCGCCGCCGTTGGGGTTCACGTGCACCGCGTCGTCCGGCAGGCCGAGCCCGCGCAGGACCGCGAGCGCCTGGCTGGCGAAGGCCTCGTTCAGCTCGACCGCGTCGAAGGCGTCGATCGTCAGCCCGAGGCGGGCCATAAGCTTGCGGGTGGCCGGCACGGGCCCGATGCCCATGATGCGCGGCTCGACGCCGGCAGTCGCCATGCCGAGAACGCGGGCCACCGGCGAAAGCCCGTGCCGGCGGACCGCCTCGGCGGAGGCGAGCAGGACCGCAACGGCACCGTCGTTGACGCCCGACGCGTTGCCGGCCGTCACGGTGCCGTCCGGCCGGACGATGGGCTTCAGCCCCGCCAGCTGCTCGGCCGTCGTGTCGGGCCGCGGATGTTCGTCCTGCGCGACGCGCACGGGGCCCGAGCGACCCGCGGGCACGTCGACCGGCACGATCTCGCCGTCGAAGAAGCCCGCCGCGCGGGCCGCCGCGGCGCGCTGCTGGCTGCGCAGCGCGAAGGCGTCCTGGTCGGCGCGCGCGATGTCGAAGTCGCGAGCGACGTGCTCGCCCGTCTCCGGCATCGAATCCGTGCCGTAGCGCTCCTTCATCGCCCTGTTCACGAAGCGCCAGCCGATGGTGGTGTCGTGGATCTCGTTGCTGCGCGAGAAGGCCTCCGATGCCTTCGGCATCACGAAAGGCGCGCGCGTCATGCTCTCCACCCCGCCGGCGATGGCGAAGTCGATCTCGCCGGCGCGGATGGCGCGCGCGGCCGTGCCGACAGCATCGAGGCCGGAGGCGCACAGGCGGTTCATGGTGGTGCCGGGCACCTCCTGCGGCAGGCCCGAGAGCAGCGCCGCCATCCGCGCGACGTTGCGGTTGTCCTCGCCGGCCTGGTTGGCGCAGCCGTAGAAGACGTCGTCCACGGCGCCCCAGTCCGCCGACGGGCACGCCGCCATCAGCGCCTTGATCGGCGCGGCGGCGAGATCGTCGGTGCGCAGGCGGGCGAGGCCGCCCCCGAAGCGGCCGATGGGGGTGCGGATGCCTTGGCAGAGGTAGACGTCGCGGCTCATGGGTCCTGTTTCACTCGTTCCCGCCGGCGTGGGCGCGGCGGGTGCGCTCCTGGGTGTCGCGAAGCACGGCCAGTTCCTCCCCGACGTCGGCACCATAGCGCAGAGGCCAGCCGGTGTTCTCCTTGATTCAGGCGCAGGTGACCCCGGAACATTCCGCCCCACTTCGTGCGCATATCGCACGATTGTTCAGCTGTCGCACACGTTAGATGGGGCGCTGCTGATGGGTCAAGCTCCGCGGCGCTCGGGAAGATCGGGGAGATCGCCCTTGGCGGACAGGACGGCGAAGATCACGGCGGTGGACCAGCCCATCAGCAGCGCGCCGTTGAGTGCCGTCATGGGCCCGATCACCCGCCACTCCTGCAGCAGGCCCCCCGGTTGGAAGTCCCGGCTTCCCTTGCTGCGCCGACCGGTCGCCGGCGCGGGACGGCTGTGCGCGGGGGACTCTTGCGCCGCCCCTGCTCTGTCGACAATGTCCACGGCGATCCGCCGCCGCGGTCCCCCGAGCGAAGCCCCGCCGTGCCGCCAACCGACGACAAGCCCGCCCCCGCGCCCGACGCGTCCGCCCCGCCGGCGGCCGTGCACGACGCCACGCCGCTTCCCCAGCGGCCGCCGAAGCGGGGGCTGGACTGGAGCTTCTGGGTCGTCGCGGGCCTGTCGATCGTCTCGGCCGTCGCCGTCTGGCGGCGGGACGGGCCCGCGGTGTTCTTCGACGTCCTGGAGGAGGATCTCATCCTCTTCCTGGAAATCGTGCCGAAGGTCGTGGCCGGCACCCTGATCGGTGCCCTCATCCGGCTGATGATCGGCCGCGAGATGATCGTGCGCTGGCTCGGGGCAAGCTCCGGTATCCGCGGGCTGCTCATTGCGACCATTGCGGGCGTGCTGATCCCTGCCGGGCCGTTCACCGTCTTCCCGCTGGCCGCGACCTTCCTCGTCGCCGGCGCGGATGCGGGGGCCGCCATCGCCTTCATCACGGGGTGGCTGCTGCTGGGACTCAACCGGGCGGTGATCTGGGAGATGCCGTTCTTCGGCGCTGCCTTCGTCGGCTGGCGCATGGCCTCGTCGTTCTGGGTGCCGATGGCGGCCGGGTGGCTCGCCCGCTACGCCATGCGGCTGAAGTGGTTCAAGGAAGGCGAGGGGATGGGCCCGCCCGGGACGACGGGGAGCGGGGACGGACGGCCGTGATCATCATCATCGTCACCGCGCTGCTCTACGTCATCGTCGGCATCCTGCTGCTGGCAGCAATGCGCCGTCGCGACGGCACGGCGCGCAACGCGCTGATGTTCACGTTCTGGGATTTCGTGAACCTCTTGCCGCGTCTTGCCGTCGGCATCGTCGGCTCGGGCTTCCTTGCCCGCGTCCTGCCGCAGGATCTCGTCATCGCCGCGTTGGGGCCGGGTTCGGGCCTGCTCGGCATCGCGGGCGCCAGCATCGCCGGCGCGCTCACGCCGGGCGGGCCGGTGGTCGGCTTCGCCCTGGGTGCAGCCGCGCTGAAGGCCGGCGCCGGGCTGCCGCAGATCATGGCCTTCGTGACGGCCTGGTCGCTCTACACGCTGAACCGCCTTCTCGTGTGGGAGGTGCCGTTCATGCCGTACCGTTTCGTCGTGCTGCGGGTCCTGGTCTCGCTGCCGTTCCCGTTCTTGGCGGCATGGCTTGCAACGCTGGCCGTGTGACGCGCGCCACCTCACCGAACACCGGATCAAGCTTCGGCTGCCAAGGGTGTGTCCCGTCGCAGGAGGTGCCCGGACCGTGGACAGGATTTCCGTCGTCGTGATGGTCCTTGCGGTCGCGGGGGTGGGTCTTGCGCTGTCCTTCGAGCGCTGGCGCCAGCGCAACGATCCGCGCCGCAAGTCCAAGACCGGGTCCGGCGGAGACGCCGGATGGTCCGATCGCGACGGTGACAGCGACGGCGATGGTGGCGGCGACGGCGGTGGAGGCGGGGACTGACGCTCAGTCCGGCATGAAGTCGTAGAGTAGCGTGTCGGGCGCGCTCGTGTTGTGGCGCGACGGCGCCACCCGGCCGAGCCAGAACTCGTTGGCGACGGTGCCCTTGAACTGCATCACCGGCCGCTGCTCCCAGCCCTTCTTCCACGGCTGGCGGAAGGCGATGTGCGAGGCGTCGGCGTTGACGTCGGTGACGTACATCGAGCGCAGCGCGGCGAAGGGGCGGCGGGTCACGGTCTTCTCGAACATCACCTCGATCATCGAGGAGGTCTCGGTGATGGTCGCCACGCGGACCGTCGCGACATCCCCCTTGGGGAAGGTGAGCTCGAAGATGCGGGCGCGCGGGTCGAACTTCACCGCCTTGAGGTCGACGAAGGGCCGCTGCTTCTCCTCGACCGTGCCGACGAGGAACGAGGTGCCGTAGGCCACCTGCTCCAGCCGCGCCGGCGGCAGGGGGCGGGCGCGCCAGTAGCCGTCCATCGGATAGAGCACGAGGTGCTCGTAGGGCGGCTTGTCCGGGCGCTTCATGAACAGCTGGACGAGGAAGAGGTTGTGCTCCTCCCGGTCGCCGACCTTCACCGGCACCTCGTCCTTGCGCCAGAACATCGGGTCGTTGCGGTGGCCGACCAGCATCATCTGGTCGTCCTCGTAGATGATGATGCGCTCGTCCTTGGCGTTCGGGTTCGGCGGCTTGTCCTCGATGGTGCAGTTGGTGAAGTCGGGCGCCGTCTGGTCCACCACGATGGTCCCGATGACCGCCGGATGGCGCGCCTCGATCTTGAAGTGGCGCACCTTCGGGCTCGAGAACGTCAGGTAGACGTTGTCGTCCTCGGCGCACAGCGTCGGGACGGACCGGTTCGTCACGGCGACGGTGAGGGGCCTGCCGTCCTCGGCGCCGGCCGGCGGAGACCAGGCCAGCGCCGCGGCCGCGAGGAAGGCCGCCGCCGCGAGGCGGCCGAAGAGGGGTGCGCGCATCGAATCACCGTGAGCGGAGCCGCGCGAAGCGGCCTCGCCTCACGCCGGCCGATGGGTATCGAGGAACTCCCGCATCCGCGCAAGCGCCTTGCGGATGTTTTCCGTCGAGTTCGCGTAGGAGAGGCGGATGTAGCCCTCCCCGTGCACGCCGAAGTCCGGGCCGCCGATGGTGGCGACGCCCGCCTCCTCGAGGAGCGCGGATGCGAGCTTCTTGGCCTTCCAGCCGGTTCGGGAGATGTTCGGGAAGGCGTAGAACGCGCCCTTCGGCACGGCGGCCGACACGTTGGGCAGGGCGTTGAGGCCCTCCGTCACCACCTTCCGGCGCCGGTCGAACTCCTCCACCATCGCCTTCACCGCGTCCTGCGGCCCGGTGAGGGCCGCGAGGCCGGCGAACTGGGCCGAGGCGTTGACGCAGGAATACGAGTTCACCGCGAGCTTGCGGGCGTTCTCGTAGAGCGGCTTCGGCCAGATCGAATAGCCCATGCGCCAGCCGGTCATGGCGTAGGTCTTGGACCAGCCGTCGAGCAGGATCAGCCGGTCTCGGATCTCGGGATAGGCGAGCAGCGTGCGGTGCTCGAGCCCGTCATACACCATCTGCCCGTAGATCTCGTCGGACATGATCGCCACGTCGGGGAAACGGGCGAGGCCGGCGACGAGCTTGTCGATCTCCTCCTTCGGCGTCACGCCGCCCGTGGGGTTGGCCGGGGAGTTGAGGATCAGCAGGCGTGTGCGCGGCGTGATCAGGGACAGCGTCTCCTCGGCGGAGAAGGCGAAGCCGTTCTCCTCGCGGATCGGCACCGGGATCGGCGTGGCGCCGGTGAACTCGATCATCGAGCGGTAGATGGGAAAGCCGGGGTCCGGGTAGAGGATCTCCGCGCCCGGCTCGCCGAACATCTCGATGGCCATGAACATGGTCACCTTGCCGCCGGGCACGATCAGCACGAGCTCCGGATCGACCGTGACGCCGAACCTCTTGTGAAGATCCGCGGCCACGGCCTCCCGCAGCGGCAGGATGCCGTTGGCGGGCGTGTAGCCGTGGTGTCCGTCGCGCAGCGCCTTGATGGCGGCCTCGACGATGTGCTCCGGCGTGCGGAAGTCCGGCTGGCCGATGCCAAGGTTGATGATGTCGCGGCCCTGGCGGGCGAGTTCGGTCGCGCGGGCGAGGACGGCGAAGGCGTTCTCCTCGCCGATGCGGTTGAAGGCCTCGACCGTGTGCAGCATGAACGTCTCCCCCGCGCGCCCGGCATGGATCGGGCGTTGATTTCGGCGCGCATTTAGGGCGATGCTGCCGCCGAAATCAAATCGGTTCGATCGAAGAACCGGGCACGATCGCGAGGAAACGAGATGGCGGGCAAGGCGAAGGGCGGCAAGGCCGCAGGCAATGGCGTAAACGCGAAGGCGGCCAAGGCGGCGGGCAAGGGCGCGAAGGCGACGGCGGCGGCCGCTAAGCGCCGCCTGCGCTCGCAGCTCTGGTTCGACAACCCCGACAATCCCGGCATGACGGCGCTCTATCTCGAGCGCTACCTCAATTTCGGCCTCACGCGCGAGGAGTTGATGTCGGGCAAGCCGATCATCGGCATCGCGCAGACCGGCTCGGACCTGTCGCCCTGCAACCGGCACCACCTCGACCTCGCCAAGCGCGTGCGCGACGGCATCACGGCCGCCGGCGGCGTGGCCTTCGAGTTCCCCGTCCACCCGATCCAGGAGACGGGCAAGCGGCCCACTGCGTCGCTCGACCGCAACCTTGCCTATCTCGGCCTCGTCGAGGTGCTCTACGGCTACCCGCTCGACGGCGTCGTGCTGACGACGGGCTGCGACAAGACCACGCCGGCCTGCATCATGGCGGCGGCGACGGTGAACATCCCCGCCATCGTTCTCTCGGGCGGCCCGATGCTGAACGGCTGGTGGAAGGGCGAGCGCTCCGGCTCCGGCACCATCGTGTGGAAGGCGCGCGAATGGCTCGCCAAGGGCGAGATCGGCTACAAGGAATTCATGGACGTGGCCGCATCGGCCGCGCCCTCGGTGGGCCACTGCAATACCATGGGCACGGCCTCGACCATGAACTCGCTCGCCGAGGCGCTCGGCATGTCGCTGCCCGGCTGTGCCGCCATCCCGGCGCCGTATCGCGAGCGCGGCCAGATGGCCTACGAGACCGGCAAGCGCATCGTCGACATGGTGTGGGAGGACCTGAAGCCGTCCGACATCCTGACCCGCAAGGCCTTCGAGAACGCCATCGTCGTCAACTCCGCCATCGGCGGATCGACGAATGCCCCCATCCACATCAACGCCATCGCCCGGCACATCGGCGTCGACCTCAAGGTCGAGGACTGGGAGAAGGTCGGTCACAAGGTGCCGCTGATCGTCAACCTTCAGCCTGCCGGCTTCTATCTGGCCGAAGAGTATCACCGGGCGGGCGGCGTGCCGGCGGTGGTCAACGAGCTGATGAAGAAGAAGCTCATCCACGAGGATGCGCTGACCGTGAACGGCAGGACCATGGGCGAGAACTGCCGGAACACCCCCGTGCAGGACCCCGACGTGATCTACCCGATCACCAAGCCCATGCTGAAGAACGCCGGCTTCATCGTGCTGAAGGGCAACCTGTTCGACAACGCGGTGATGAAGACGAGCGTGATCTCCGACGAGTTCCGCCAGCGTTATCTCTCGAACCCGAAGGACCCGGACGCCTTCGAGGGCCGGGCCATCGTCTTCGACGGGCCGGAGGACTACCACCACCGCATCGACGACCCGAAGCTGAAGATCGACGAGCACTGCATGCTGTTCATGCGCGGCACGGGCCCCATCGGCTATCCGGGTGCCGCAGAGGTGGTGAACATGCAGCCGCCGGCGGCGCTCCTGAAGCGGGGCATCACCTCGCTGCCCTGCATCGGCGATGGCCGCCAGTCGGGCACCTCGGGCTCCCCATCGATTCTGAACGCCTCCCCGGAGGCGGCGGCCGGCGGCGGGCTCGCCATCCTCAAGACGGGCGACCGCGTCCGCATCGACCTGCGCAAGGGCACGGCCAACATCCTCATCTCCGACGAGGAACTGGCTAAGCGCCGGGCCGACCTGCAGAAGCGCGGCGGCTACAAGTTCCCGGAAAGCCAGACGCCCTGGCAGGAGATCCAGCGCTCCATGGTCGACCAGCTCGGCAACGGCATGGTGCTGAAGCCGGCGGTCAAGTACCAGAAGGTCGCCCAGACGAAGGGCACGCCGCGCGACAACCACTGAGCGCGGGGCAGGCGGGGCGCCCGGCATGAGCGAGACGAGCGTGCGGGCGACCCTGCCGGTCGGCGAACCGGTCGAGACCGGCCCGGCGCAGCGGCCGTCGCGCACGGTGCTGCGCGGGCGCCTCGTTCATCTCGTCCCGCTCGATCCGGCGGCGCACGCGCAGGCGTTGTTCGCGGAGACCCACGGGGCTGACGAGGACCGCATCTGGTGCTACATGGGGGATGGTCCGTTTCCGGACCTCTTCTCGTTCAGGGCGTCGCTCGAGGCCAAGGCCGCGTCGGTTGACCCGCTGTTTTTCGCGATCCTCGACGCGGAGACTGCGCGCCCGCTCGGCTACCAGACGCTGATGCGCATCGATGCGGCCAACCGCGTGATCGAGGTCGGCAACATCGTCTTCGGCCGGTCGCTGCAGCGCACGCCGGGGGCGACGGAGGCGCAGTACCTCTTCGCGCGGCACGTCTTCGAGGACCTCGGCTACCGCCGCTACGAGTGGAAGTGCAACGACCTCAACGCCCCGTCGAAGGCGGCCGCCCGGCGGCTCGGCTTCACCCACGAGGGCGTCTTCCGCCACCACATGATCATCAAGGGCCGCAACCGCGACACGGCGTGGTTCTCGATGCTGGCGGAAGAGTGGCCGTCGCGGAAGGCCGGCTTCGAGCGCTGGCTCGATCCCGCGAACTTCGATGCTGCTGGCGCCCAGCGCGTGTCGCTCGCGCAGGCCCGGGCCGGCGAGCTCGCCGGGCTGCGTCGTGCGACCGCCGAGGACTTCTCCGGCCTGGAGCGGCTGCAGCACGGCGCCTACGCCGCCAACCGGACCATCCTCGGCGTGGTCCCGATCCCGCTTCAGGCGGACTACCGGACGATCCTCGAGACGATGGAGGTGTGGCTGGCCGACGGTGACGGCGGACCGGCGGGCGCGCTCATCGTCGAGCCGCGGGTGGACGACCTGCTCGTCTGGAGCATCGCCGTCGACCCGTCGCGACAGGGCTCGGGGCTGGGGAACAGGCTCCTGGCCGCGGCGGAGGACCGGGCCCGCGCGCTCGGCCACGCCACCGTCCGGCTCTACACGGGACAGAAGCTCACCCGGAATGTCGGCTGGTACAGCCGGCACGGCTATCGCGTGGAGCGCATCGAGCCGCTGGCCGACCGGACGGTCGTCCACATGATCAAGACAGATATCTAGAGAAGACGACAGGGGGAAAACATGGCCAAGAGGTTGCAGGGCAAGGTCGCGGTCGTCACCGCCGCCGGACAGGGAATCGGTCGCGCGATCGCGGAGGCGTACGTCGCCGAGGGCGCCACCGTGTGGGCGACGGACGTCGACGTCGCCAAGCTCGACGGGCTGGCGCGGGCGAAGCGCCGCAAGCTCGACGTCCTGTCAGACCGCCAGGTCGCCGCCTTCGCCGAGAAGGTGGGGCCGATCGACATCCTCGTGAACGCGGCCGGCTACGTGCACCACGGCACCGTGCTCGAGTGCGACGACAAGGCCTGGGACTTCTCCTTCGACCTCAACGTCCGCTCGATGCACCGCATGATCAAGGCGTTCCTGCCGGGGATGCTGGCCAAGGGCGGCGGCTCCATCGTCAACATCGCGTCCGGCGCGAGCTCGGTCCGCGGCATTCCCAACCGCTACGTGTACGGGACGACCAAGGCGGCGGTGGTGGGCCTGACCAAGGCGGTAGCGGCGGACTTCATCCGCAAGGGCGTCCGCTCCAACGCCATCTGCCCCGGGACCATCGAGTCGCCGTCGCTCGACGACCGCATCTCGACGCTGGCGAAGCAGACCAAGCAGAAGGTCGACGTCGTTCGCCAGGCGTTCATCGACCGCCAGCCGATCGGGCGCCTCGGCAAGCCCGAGGAGATCGCCGCCATGGCCGTCTATCTCGCCGGCGACGAGTCCTCCTACACGACGGGGCAGATCTTCCTCGTCGACGGTGGCTTCGCGCTCTGATCGGCTGAACCGCAGGCGGCACGGCCGCCGCGAACGGGAGAGACCCATGCACATCCTCATCATCGGCGCGGCCGGCATGGTCGGGCGCAAGCTCACCGAGCGGCTGGTGCGCGACGGCGGCCTCGGTGGCCGTGCCATCACGAAGGCGACGCTCCACGACGTGATCGAGCCCACGGCGCCGGCCGGCGCGCCCTTCGCGGTGACGACGGTGGCGTCCGACTTCTCCGAGCCGGGCGCCGCGGCGAAGCTCGTCGCCGGACGGCCCGACCTCGTCGTCCACCTCGCGGCCATCGTCTCGGGCGAGGCCGAGGCGGACTTCGACAAGGGCTACCGGATCAACCTCGACGGCACCTACCGGTTGTTCGAGGCCATCCGCGCCATCGGCGACGGCTACAAGCCCCGGGTCGTCTTCACGTCCTCGATCGCGGTGTTCGGCGCGCCGTTCCCCGAGGCGATCGGCGACGAGTTCTTCACGACGCCGCTGACCAGCTACGGCACCCAGAAGGCCATCGGCGAACTGCTGCTCGCGGACTACACGCGCAAGGGCATCTTCGACGGCGTCGGCATCCGCCTGCCGACGATCTGCGTGCGCCCGGGCAAGCCCAACAAGGCGGCCTCCGGGTTCTTCTCCAACATCATCCGCGAGCCGCTCGCGGGGCACGAGGCCGTGCTGCCGGTTTCCGAGGACGTGCGCCACTGGCACGCGTCGCCACGCTCGGCGGTGGGCTTCCTCGTCCATGCGGCGACCATGGACACCGCGGCCATCGGCCCGCGCCGCAACCTGACGATGCCAGGTCTCTCCTGCACCATCGGGGAGCAGATCGCGGCCCTGCGGCGCGTGGCGGGCGAGAAGGTGGTGGCGCGCATCCGCCGCGAGCCGGACGACACGATCAACCGGATCGTCGCGGGCTGGCCGCGCAACTTCGACCCGAAGCGGGCGCTGTCGCTCGGCTTCCGGGCGGAGAGCTCGTTCGACGACATCATCCGCGTCCACCTCGACGACGAGCTGGGCGGAAAGATCGCGTGAGGGATCTGCCCGGGCGGCGAGGCGGGGCTTAGCCCCGCTTTCGTTCGCCGGGGCTCACTGCTTCTTGAGATAGAGCTGCTGGCCGCTCGGCGGGTTCTTCTCGAAGATCCCGTCCTTGCCGGCGGCGAAGCTCTGCTCGTGCCCTTTGCGCGCGACGAGCAGCAGGCGACCGCGCTCGGTGCGCCAGCCCACGGGGTCGAAGATCTTCATCCCGCTGTCGAGGCAGCCGCCGGAGAGAACCGCGACGTACTGCCCGCGGCGCGCGGCGGGGCGCTCGGTCAGGTCGATCGAGCAGATCGGGCGGAACTTGTCGCGGGCGATGCCGTAGAGGCCGACGAGCTGCGCCGGCTGCAGCGGCGGCAGGTCCTCCGCCACGGGTTGGTGAGCGAGCGCGGCGGAGAGCGCCTTGGCGCGCTCCTCGGGCGTCTGCTGCACGGGCTTGGCGCCCCGCCGCTGCGGCTGCTGCGGCTGGCCGCTGACGGGCGTCAGCAAGAGGTCCTCGGTGCCGGCGCGTCCGGCGAAGGTCGAGCCGCCCTTGTCCCTCCGGAGATCGATGACGCTCTGGCCGGCGCCGTCGCGCAGGCTGATCGTGCCGTCGGCGTTGTAGGACCAGTTGCTGGCGGGGCCGAGCACGGGCAGCGCCTGCCGGCAGGCCGGCGGCATGCCGATCTGGTAGCCGGTCGACGTGCCCGCCGTCGTGAGGGTGAGGCGGCAGCTGCGGGTGCCGCCCTGGTTCGCGAGCTCCCAGACGCCGGACAGGGTCTTCACCAGCGGCGGCACGTCGCCGCCCGCCCCTCCGCCCGTTCCCTGGGCGAGGGCGGGAGCCGCCGTGGCCACGAAGAGGGCCGTCCAGATCGTCCGAAAGCGCATCGAATCAGCCCTTGCCGCCGGTCCAGGGAGTCTCGGCCACCGGGGTTACCGGTCCCTTGCCGCCGAACCACGACGTCAGGTTGTCCACCACCAGTTGTCCCATCAGCCGTCGCGTGTGGTGCGAGGCTGACCCCACATGCGGAAGCAGCACCACGTGGTCCATCGCCATGAGCTCGGCGGGCACCGTCGGCTCGTGCTCGAACACGTCGAGGCCCGCGGTGGCGATGGTCTTGTCCTGCAGCGCCTTGATCAGGGCCGGCTCGTCCACGACGCTGCCGCGGCCGATGTTGATGAGCACGCCCTGCGGGCCGAGCGCCTTCAGCACCGCGGCGTCGATGATGTGGTGGGTCTCCGGCCCGCCCGGGGCGACGCTGATGAGAATGTCGACGTCCTTCGCCATCTCCACGAGGCTCGGATAGTAGCGGTAGGGCACGTCCTTCTGGGCCGAGCGCCCATGGTAGGAGATGGTGAGTCCGAACGCCTCGCAGCGCTTCGCGATGGCCTTTCCGATGCGCCCGAGCGCGAGGATGCCGACGCTCTTGCCGCGCAGCGTGCCGTGGGTAAGCGGGTAGGCGCCCTTCGCCACCCACTGCCCGGCGCGCAGGTAGCGCTCCGCATTGGAGAGTTCGCGGACCGTCATCAGCAGCAGGCCGAGCGCCGTGTCCGCCACCTCGTCGGTCAGCACGTCGGGCGTGTTGGTGACGACGATGCTGTGCTGGCCGGCCCATGCGGCATCCACCGAATCGTAGCCGACGCCGAAGTTCGAGACGATCTCGAGCTTCGGCAGCCGGCCCATCATGGCGGCGTCCATGCGGGCATGGCCGCCGGTGGCGACGCCGCGGATGCGGCCGCCGACGTTGCCGAGGAACGCGTCGCGCTCGGCGGGCGCGGGCAGGCGGTGCAGGGTGAAGGTGGCGTCCAGCTGCTCCATGATGAGCGGCATTAGGGTCCCGGTCACCAGCACGTCGATGGTCTTCACGGTCGTCCTCCCCGGCGAAAACGCACCCGCGCCACGCCGCCAATCGGAATTTTCAATCGTTTGAGTCGCGGATGAACGCCGGTTGATTTCCCGACGCCGCATGCAATGATGGCGGCGGACGCCGGCCGGGGCAAGTCTCCGGCGGCGAGCCTCACATCAGCACGCTCGACCGAAACGTGGCATGGCCCGTGGCGAGCAGGGAGGAAACGATGGCATCCGTCGAAATCCGCGACGTGCGGAAGGCATTCGGCACGACCCAGGTCATCCATGGGGTCAACATCGGCATCAACGACGGCGAGTTCGTCATCCTCGTAGGCCCGTCGGGCTGCGGGAAGTCGACGCTCCTGCGCATGATCGCCGGGCTCGAGAACATCACCGGCGGCGAGATCCGCATCGGCGAGCGCGTCGTCAACGACGTCCCGCCGAAGGAGCGCGACATCGCGATGGTGTTCCAGAACTACGCGCTCTATCCGCACATGACGGTGGCCGACAACATGGCCTTCTCCATGAAGCTGCGCGGGGCGCCGAAGTCGGAGATCGAGGCGCGCGTCTCGAAGGCGGCCGGCATCCTCGGCCTGGAGAAGCTGCTCGACCGCTATCCGCGCCAGCTCTCGGGCGGCCAGCGCCAGCGCGTCGCCATGGGCCGCGCCATCGTGCGCGACCCGCAGGTGTTCCTCTTCGACGAGCCGCTGTCGAACCTCGACGCGAAGCTGCGCGTCCAGATGCGCACGGAGATCAAGGAACTCCATCAACGGTTGAAGACGACCACGGTCTACGTCACCCACGACCAGATCGAGGCCATGACCATGGCCGACAAGATCGTCGTGATGCACGACGGCATCGTCGAGCAGATGGGCGCGCCGCTGGAGCTCTACGACCGCCCGGCCAACCTCTTCGTGGCCGGATTCATCGGCTCGCCCGCGATGAACTTCATCAAGGGCCGTGTGAAGGGTGGCGGGGTCGAGGCCGACAAGGGCGGCCAGTTCCCGCTCGGCTCGGCTCCCGCCGGGTCCGACGGCCGGCCGGTGACCTACGGCATCCGCCCCGAGCACATCCATCTCTCGCCGACGGGCATGAAGGCCGAGGTC